>NZ_JANKBI010000016.1:0-137072 GCF_024622195.1 Murimonas intestini | reverse complement strand
GATAAGAATTGTCATATCTTAATTCTTACCAAAAAGGAGTCATTTTTTTCCAAAGACACAAGTTTATTTACACTACCTGGTGTGTTGTCAGCAGCTGCCAGAAAAGCTTCCCGAACTTTTCGGAGTCTCCAGTAATAACTCGCTTTCGTAATGTGGTGCAGCTGACACCATTCATCGATTTTCATACCCTGTGGGCGATTTTGACAATCTCTGACCAGTTCAGCCCATTCACTCAAACGTGTTTGCTGTGCAACTAAACTTGTATGAGATTTCATGACTCACCTCCTGTAGTCTGGTCAAAATAGTTGAGTACTAAACTTTTTTGACTTTATAGTGATGAGTCTATTATCTCACGTATGATAATTTTGAAAAGGTACTTGCTATTTTGCGTTTACCTTGAACTGGCTGTTTTACCCTGTATTTTATCGAATTTATTATCTATATTCTTTAAATTTTGTTCTCATATTCGTACCAGTCGAAATTATTAGAGCCAAGGTAGAGCCATTCCCGACTATTATATAATATTTTTTATTTCATTAAGTTCTCTTTGTAAGTTAACCAATTCTTTTAAAGTGCCACGGAAAATATACTCACCCGATGTCAAAATAATACCAAGTTGATTTAATGCACTCTCAATATATTGGCTTGTATATTCATCTAAACCAAACTTTTCGTAATATCTAATAGCATTTCTAGAATATGTTAATACATGATAATTCACTCGAACATCTTGCGTAATACAATATTCCAATGTTAAGAAAGATTTTTCTATAGTACTTTTTAATAAAGACAATTCATTTTCTGCATTAAATTTACTGCGCATATTCTTTTCAAACATAATGATAGCATGGGTATTAGCAATTGAAAAAATTCTTTTCTTACTCTCTGTATAAGCCTGATCTATTTGTTCCCAAGCTAGTTCATACTCATTTTTTCTTTGCAAAAATAGTGCATATTGATGCCTAATATAAGGGGATTGATTATTTTCTAATATTTTTTCATAAAATTTAATTCCATCTCCTATATCAAAAGCTCTTTTGGTAATATCAGCATCATATGCTCTACGTTTAAATATATCGTATCGATAGATAATCTGCGCACTAACGTTTTCCAAGAAACGATTTAGCACATGAGCTATAGTTTTATTATCTACCAAACTTAATGATTTTTCAGAGAATAATTTACTTCTCATTACCATATAATTCTGGTCTTGCTCACATGTATTTGTTTCCGTACTTTCTACAATTATCTTATTCATTTTTTCTAATGCATATAATATATCTTCATATGAATCAATATCCTCATTAAAATAGAAGTACATCATATCCATAGAACATGGAACTCCACAATAACTAGTATAGTTTACTAGAGTAAATATTTCTAACAAATCAATTTTCAAATTTTTATCGGTAAAGTTTATCAAATCACTTATATAGCGTTTAATTCTTTCCTTAATTAACGCACTAGTAGATACAAAAAATACTATTTCTAGTAAAGATATATTTTCATTATTTCTCATCAACTCAATAGCATCTGCACTTGAACGATTCATAGATTTACATATTATTTGTATATCGCCTGAATTTAGATTACTTATATCTACTATCCTATCTGATGAAATGCTAAAAAAACGCTTTACATATTCATAATTTAAGGCTCTTTCCGCTACAACTAACTTTATATTTTTAGCCCCTTTTAATACCTGTAAAGCATCTATATTATTATATAAATTATCTATAAAAACAATAACATTATCATCTGCTTCAACCAACTTTATTAAACGTTCCGCTTCTTGTTTTATAATGCTGTTAAACCAAAATTTTCTTCCATCCATTTCACTTGAAAAAGCTAACTGCATTAGTAATGTTGATTTTCCACATCCAGGTATTCCCGTAATTAACGTTATATTACCTGATAAAATTGTTTCTAGTGTATTTGAAAAATAGGATATTCTACATACATTATTAGACATAATATCTGATATTTGTGGTTCTGCACCTGCAAAAAAGTCTACAACAGGCCTTCTCACCCCAGAACGTTTGAGTTCATTACATACAAAATTACTGGGGAATTTTTCTCTATATTCTTTATAAATATATTTCTTATTATTTGATTGTCTTACAAAACTTTGATTTCCTAAATAATTTATAAGTTCTTTAGTATCTGCCTCAATGATATTAAATCCTAAATCTTCAAAATCTTCTATATATTCTTTGTTTTTCTCATCTGGATATACAACTATCCATTTTTGCATTTCAGATTTTGAATATGCCTCACTGTTACAAATTAGTTCTAATGTATTATTATCATACAAACTTGTTCCCCAAAAGATTGTAGGTGCTACAGATAATTTAAACGATACTGTCTCAAACAATCCTTTGTTTCTAATAAATAAATCTGTTAATTCTTTCTCTGTAAAGGACATCTTAGTCCCTAACGGATATGTAACAGAACCATGCAATTTATATAAATTTACAACTTTTTCTTTTTCTAATGTACCATACACAGCGGCATCTGATATATTTACTGATGACTCTTGATCATCAAAAATTTTTTCTAGCAGGTTATCTATATTAATTGTAACAATATTTTTCAACGGCAATTTGGTAATTGTCATATATTCTCTATCAAAAGACTTTACTGTATATTTTTCCTTCAATACTTTTTCCAACATACCTTCGTTATCTTTTTTTATCTTTTGACAAGTTTTACTCAAATTAAAATTTCTATTTTTATCAAGAGCAAATAAATTTATTAACGTTTCATTAATGTCATTTCCTAACGGCAGACTTTCTTCGTCCCCATTAAAAGCATAAACCGAGAATCCGGCTCCAAGGAACAAATTCATCCCATGTTTTCTTACTAATTCTTTAAATAATGTTTCCTTATCAAATCTCATAAATACCTCCCATAAAAATAGAATAGTAAACACAATTAGTAAATTTCGTTTAATCTGATACTTCGCCCCAGATTTAAAACACTACCTCTAATAGTCTAATAAATCCTGATAACTCACTCCCAGAACTTCCGCAATAACTTTCAACTCAATATCCGTCACAAACCGTTTGCCACTCTCTATCCTCTGAACAGCATTTTTATCAATGTCCAGACCTGCTCTTTGAAGCATATCCGCCAGCTTCCTTTGTGACGTTTTTTCTGGTAGCTTCTCCCTACTTTCCCTTATCTTCTGTCCACAGATATTATTACCGCCGTCCTCTGCCTTATTTTTGTACATAAAATCCTCTCCCATTTTTGACATTTACTAATTGTCATTTACTCCATTATATGATAAACCATGAAATAAGTTGACATTCAGTAAATGTCAGTAAAAATACTTTTAGTAAAGGACGCTATTTATGAAAAGCATATTACTAAGATTATATGACGGTGAGATTTGTCCTGCCGAGCAATTCGGTCTTAAAACAGAGGAATATCGTTCCATGCGGCAAGCACAATACCAACACTATGAAGATTTTATTGAAAAACTAAAATCTCTCGCCCCGCCATTACACGAAAAATTCATTGACATCATGGACGAACAGCTTGACACCGTTCCCCTTGAACTTTCTGGGTCATTCCTTGATGGCTTCCGCCTGGGCGCAAGAATGATGATTGAAGTGTATCAAAGCAATTACACAGACCTTGAAGAATAATTTTTCTGTCCGTAAATCCTTCATTTGACAGCCAAAACATAGAGGGCGAAGCAATCAATATCTCGTTGTCCGCCCTCTCCATCATGGCGCTAGCGCCATGTTTCTATATGTAATTAAGAAAAAATCAAATCTCCCGTTCCAACTTTCACAGCTTATGCTTTACCTCCTGTTGGCTTTCATACAACTCATTCCTCCTACCGCAAATTTCTTTCCCGCGCTCTAAGGCTTCTCTAATACTTTCCCTCCGCTCCAGCTCCCCCTTTTTATATTCCGCCATTAAAGAACGGATTTCATTGTTGTTCTGCTTCCTCTGATTATCTAGTATAACCCAATTTACCAACTGCTCCGCTTCCCGGTCTGTCTCAAAATCTGTATATTGGATAACCTTTGCACACAGCCGAAGCATGACTTTTTTCTCCATGTCTGTCAAAGCGATACCTCCGTTTTTTTGTAATGTTTAGGAACCGTTAAGCACATTTCTGCCGCTTTTTGACCTTCAATGATAGCTTTCACCTCTTGTTCTCCAAGGCCGGCTTTTACACACTCATAATCTTTTAAATCAGTTGAGAGCGAAAGATTTTTTTCTTCTACCTGTTTTATCTGCCCCTCCAAATAATTGCAATTTCTTTGAAGTCGCTCCACCTGCTGTTTCAATTTATCGGCCGCTTCAATCAACTGGACATTCCGAATAAGCGCCGCCACCAGTGTTTCCTTGACCTTCTTTAACAAGGGCATTGCTTTCTTATCCCGATAAGTTTTTGCCGTTGTCAGAGCCGCCGGTTCCGGTAACTGCCACGCCGGATTTTCACGAATGATGTGGATATTCTTCTCTGTTGCTCCTTTATCAGATGACAGCTTTATAATTTCCTGCTGTATCTCCCGTTTCTGCCCCTGTAACCGTTTCAAATCTCTTGTTTCACTGATAACCGATTTATGTATTTCTTGTATGCTCTGGCTAATTTCTTTCTTTTGGTCGGTAAGTTCCTGTACCTCCTTTTCCCGTTCCTGTTTCTCAAAATCCAATACGCTCAAATATTTTCTATGAGTTCCCTTTTGCTTCCAAATAATGCCGTGACGCTCCATAACTTTTGCTAATTCCTGTTTCTCCGAAGCTATCCACTGGCTCCATTCTGTTTCCTGCTTTGTACCGCCCTTAAAGCCCATAGAAGCAAGCGCTTGTTTCATGGAAATTCTTGTATCCAACCCCCTCTTGCTTTCAGATACGAACGGAATAAAATCTATATGCAGGTGGGGCGTTTCTTCGTCCATATGGAGGTGGGCGGAAAATACTCTAAGATTTGGATTTCTTTGCTGAAAATCATTCATAAATTCGTCCAGAATTTTCTTTGCCAATTCCCCGTTTTCACTTTGGGCGTTCATATCATCTTTGTTATCTATCTGGAAAATGACTTCATGAAATAATTTCTCTTGTTTAGATGTGCGTATCTTCTCGTAATAATTATCTATCTTCCTGTCATTGCGTGTCTGCTTTTCATTGTAACGCTCTAAGGCTTCATCAAACAATTCATGGTAAACAGTCTTGATATTTTCGTTACAGTATTCTATATTATATTGAGTGTAATCTTCCTTTATATTTTTTGCCTTGAACGCTCTGCTGTTGTGGGTAATAGAGCCTTTTCCCACCATGCCGCTGATTGTCCTCTCGATTGTCTTATCCTCCTTTCAGCAATACAGGGGCGGCATTTAAGCCGCCATAGCTTTGTTACTTTCGTCGAAAGTAACGCAAAAGCACTTTTGACAGGCTACGCTCTATCAAAAGCTGCCTTTGCGCCCTGCCGGGGGCTTTCGTTCTACAGACGGGCGGCTGTTCCAGCCGTTTTGCTTCCCCCAGTTTTCCAACTTCGTTCAACTCCGCAACAACGTAAGTTCTATATCTCTTGCAACCTTACAATCCTAAAGTCCGCAAATTTTATATACCCTGCATTGTTGCGTTGTTCCCTTATTTCAATCTTATCTTGTCCAGTTCCCAATACCATGAGTTATTTATCCGCTTCGCCCGGATACCCAACTCTTTTTTTGCATTTTCCAACGTCCGTTTGGATATGCCCTGTTCGTCTGCAATATTGACAATCTCATTGCTTTGCATGGCATTATTCGTTTCTGCCAGTTCACGGAGCAACCGTTTCGCCTGCTCCATTTTATTTGCTTTCGGAGCAATACCGCCTAAAACTTCATCTGCTGTAATATCATAATCTCCAAGCCAGCAGAAACCGTTCTCTGATAATTCAAAACCTTTCGGGTGTCCAAACGCCGCCAGATTGTTTTTTATCTGGACAACTGCCCTTATATTTGCTTCTCCCTCTACCCTGCCTACCAGCAGAACACTTCTTGCGACTGCAAAGAAATCAATGGAACCCATGCCCCGATACGCCGCCTTATTTCCTGCCGCTTTATTCATGTGACCCACAAGCACAATAGCACATTGATATTTCTCTGCCAGAGCCGCCAGCTTCTTTGTCATATCCCTTGCTTCATTTGCCCGGTTCATATCCATACCACCGCCTAAATAGGCCTGTATTGGGTCTAAAATCAGCATTTTAGCCTTTGTCCTTATAATTGCTTCCTCTAACCGTTCATCTATCATAGAGAGTGATTTTATGCTTTCATCAATGACAGAAATATTTTCACAGTCCGCACCCGCCACTTCCAGACGGGGCTTTACTGTATCAGCAAGCCCGTCCTCCGCTGTCTGATAAATCACATTTAATGGTTCCGTCAGCTTCATTTCATTATCTAACCCCTCACCATTTGACAGCTTTGCCGCTATATTGAGTACCATCGTTGTCTTTCCGTCTCCCGGATCGCCCTGTATAATTGTCAATTTCCCATAAGGGATAAACGGATACCACAGCCACGACACTTTTTGTGACTGTACCTCCGACATTTTAATCATCTGTAATTCTGTTTTTGTTTCTTCCATAATGCCCTCCGTTTCTGAAAATGTCATTGTCACTGGAAGAAACCTCTGTTATAATTGTAATGTAATTTTATATGATAACAGAGGTTTTCCAGTTATCCCAAGCCTTAACAGTTGCCGCTGTTGGGGCTTTTTTCGTTCTCGTCCTGCCACAGATACTTAGCACCGTCCAATAGCCAGAGAATAGCTTTCAGCATGTCCAGACAGTCATTTTTCATATCCTGCAAACCCTCCGGCGATAAAGTGATTTCCGATTGTTCAAACTGCTCCGTCACTTCCCGGATATTGGTCTGCATAACCTTTAATTCCTCCACCAATTGATAAATCACCTCTTTTTTACCGACCACACAAACCCGGTTATAAATGCAGGAACGGACAAAATAATCTTTCTTTAACATACCGCTTGCTAAAATCTTTGCCTCGATTTCCTCCCGTTCTCTGGGTGAAATACGAAAGCTGATAGTTGGATACTTATGAACTCCGCTCATTTTCTTCCTCCTTGCCGTTTTCAATCTCCAACCTGTCCGCAAGTTCTCCCTGCTTGTTAGGATATAAATGTGAATATGTATTTAATGTTGTTTCAATTTTCTCATGCCCCAGCCGTTCAGCGATTGCCAGCGGCATGAACCCCATTTCTACAAGCAGAGAGGCGTGTGAATGTCTCAAATCATGCAGTCTTATCCTCTTTACCCCGGAAGCGTTGATACCTCTGATAATTTCATGTTCCATATAGGACTTTGTAAATCGGAACATTCTTTCGTCTGCCATAATGCCGTATAAATGGGAAATATACTCCTGCAATTCTTCTACAAGAAATGGCGGTATTGTTACAATCCGTTTGCTCTTAGGTGTTTTAGGCGGTGTAATAATGTCCCTGCCCTCTATCCGCTGATAGGATTTATTGATAGAGATTGTACGCTTTTCTACGTCAATGTCCTTGTAAGTCAGAGCTAATAATTCTCCTATCCTCATGCCCGTCCAGTAGAGAAGCAGGAACGCCATTTTTGTTTCCGACTTATCCTCTACCGTTTCAAGAAACTGCTTAAATTCCTGTTTCGTCCAGAACTCACGCTCCCCGGCATGGCTCTTTCCAATGCTCCCGGCTTTCCGGCATGGATTGTCTTTCAAATCATAATAGCGAACCGCATAGTTAAAGATTGCCGCCAACTGATTATTAACCGTTTTCAGATACGTTGGGGAATAGCCCTTTTTCATCAGCGCATTTTGCCACGCTCGAATATCAGATGTCTTAATCTCATTCATACACTTTTTCTTGAAATAGGGAATAATTTTCAAATCAATAATGAATTTCTTCGTCCGCATGGTATTTTCACGCAGACGGTGTTCCATATCCTCATAGTAGATGTGGACAAAGTTTTCAAAATTGATGTCTAAATTTCTCTGCTGTTGTTGCAGGAAATCACGCTCCCACTGTTCAGCTTCTCCCTTATTTTGAACCCTCTTTTATTCTTCTTATGGCTCACTCCCTGCCAGTCCTTATAATAGAATTGACAACGCCACATCTTTCCGTCCCTTGTTGCCGCCATAGGTACTCTCCTTTCTCACATGGCTACGGTCAGACCGTAGAATTTTTCTTCAAAGTATTTTGTCTGAACCTTGCCGCAGATTGTCCTGTAGCCTTTTGCTTTTAATTCCTCATTCAGTCCCCGGATAATCTTATAAGCATAGCCCGTTGATACGCCAAGCATTACCGCCGCTTCCTCTGCCGTTACATACATCTTCTTTGATTTCTCCATTCATTGTCCTCCTATATTTTATATAGGGACTTTTGTTCCTTAACTACATTCTCATTATACAGGCTCTTTTGTCCCTTGTTAATATATTATTCTTGAATTGATTGATTATTTTCAATAGATATGATAGAATACAAATGTCCCTATTATTCATATTATCAAATACTAAAGGAGTGACTGCATGACAGTAGGAGAGAAAATAAAGACATTCCGAACAATCCGGGGAATTTCACAGAATGTATTAGGAGAACTGGCTGGCATAGATGGAACCACTATTCGTAAATATGAATTAGGAAGCCGGAAGCCAAAGCCCGACCAGCTTTTGAAGATTGCCAACGCTCTAGGCGTGAGTATCAATGTATTCACGGATTTTGATATAGAAACTGCTTCTGATGTCCTTAGTCTGCTTTTTAAAATGGACGAGCAGGTAGATATGGAAATTGACGGTGAAAAAGACAGTGAGGGAAATCTCATTCCAGACACGATATGTATTCGTTTCAAACACCCGGAAATCAACAGCCGGCTTGCAAAATTCGCAAAAGCTAAGAAATTGCAGGAAAATTTAATTGCTTCCAAAGACGCATTTCCAAGTGAGGAAGCATTTAATAAAGAATTAGAGCAGATGAACGAGACTTGCGAACAGATTAAACAACATTTAGTAGATACCAATAGAGTTGTAAGAAAGGGAGCGGCAGATATTTCTGTCAAAGTGTATCCAGAAAACAAATAGAAATGAGGTGTGTAAAACTTGAATGTAATATTTCAGAGAGCAGAAATTTCAGAACCCGCATTATTCAGCCCGTCCGACACAACAAAAAAAGTAGAATATTTTCCAGAAATATGTGTTTCCACATTTTCAGAAAATATCATTCAAAAATTTTCTTCGTTAAGCAATACCGAAAAGATAGCAGAATTATATACCGCCAATGGTATCATACCCGTTTATAAATCTCGATATAAGGGCACAGACATTGCCTTTTACCTATCCAGAGTAGGCGCACCAGCCTGTGTTGTGGGCTTTGAAGAAGTCGTTGCTATGGGCGCAAAAAAATTTGTTCTATTCGGTTCCTGCGGCGTATTGGACGGTGAAAAGGTAAAGGACAGTATCATTATCCCTGTTTCTGCTGTCCGTGATGAGGGAACAAGCTATCACTATATTGCACCCTCGCCTGAAATTGAAGCAGACGCACATTCTATCCAAACGCTGGAAAATGTTCTAACAAATTGCGGCTATCCCTATGTAAAGGGCAAAACATGGATTTCTGACACAATTTACAGAGAAACCATACCAACCATTCAAGAACGCAGGCAAGAGGGTTGTCTTGTAGCAGAAATGGAATGTGCCTCCATGTTAGCAGTCGCAAAATATCGGCATATTCCTTTTATCCAATTTTTGTATGGCGCAGATAATCTTAGTTCTGATACATGGGAAATCAGAGATTTGAACTTGCATGGTTTAAATAACGCAGAAAAATATATGGTACTTGCTTTTGAATGTGGACTTGCTATATAAAACAGATAAAGCAGGTATCATGATACCCGCCCCAAATCCAGTATTCATCAAATAAATAGAGCCAAACGACATAAAGCAACCCCGGAAATGCCCATTTTATCCGCATTTCCGGGGTTCCGTCCGTTACTCAAACTCAATCGTAGCCGGCGGCTTCGGAGACATATCATAACAAACCCTGTTCACATTCTCCACTTCCTTCAATATCCTGCAGGTAATCCTCTCCAGCACATCCCAATCCACTTTTTCAATAGTAGCTGTCATAGCATCTATGGTATTGATTGCCCTGATTATTACCATGTACTCAAAGCAGCGTGCATGGTTCTTCATACCTACTGATTTGAAATCGGGAACTACTGTAAAGTACTGCCATACCTTTTTGTCCAGTCCGACTTTCTCGAATTCTTCACGCAGTATTGCGTCTGATTCTCTGACTGCTTCAAGTCTGTCACGGGTGATGGCTCCCAGGCAGCGCACACCGAGTCCCGGTCCCGGGAACGGCTGGCGGTATACCATGCTGGCCGGAAGTCCCAGTTCTACGCCGCAGGCCCGGACTTCGTCCTTAAATAACTGCTTTAACGGCTCTACCAGTTCGAACTGCAAATCTTCTGGAAGGCCTCCTACGTTGTGATGTGATTTTACCATCTTGGCTGTTTTTGTACCGCTTTCAATGATATCCGGGTAGATGGTTCCCTGGCCCAGGAAATCGATTCCGTCAAGTTTTCTGGCTTCTTCTTCAAATACACGGATGAATTCACCGCCGATTATTTTACGTTTTTCTTCCGGATCTGACACATTTTCAAGCTTGCCAAGGAAGCGTTCTGTGGCATCTACATAGATGAGGTTTGCGTGAAGCTGGTTCTGGAATATTTCAACTACGCTCTCAGATTCATTTTTACGCATCAATCCATGGTTTACATGTACACAGACTAACTGCTGTCCGATAGCTTTGAGAAGGAGTGCTGCCACTACTGAGGAATCAACGCCTCCTGAAAGAGCCAGCAGGACTTTCCTGTCACCTACCTGGCGGCGGACCAGTTCCACCTGATCTTCTATGAAGTTCTTCATGTTCCAGTTCGCTTCTGATTTACATTCATCAAAAACAAATTTCTTCAGCTCTGCTTCATCCGGAAGTGAAGTGTATTGTTTTTCGCACTTGGCAGACGGATAATCAATAGAGATTACGGGATAGCCGCTTTCATAAATAAATGGATTAACTTCTACAGTCTGACCGTCTACTACACGGTTTTCTCCTCCATTTAAGATAATTCCTTTTACATTATCCAGCTTCTGCAGCTCTTCCGCTGTGATATCATGCGGATGGATTTCACTGTATACTCCCATGTCGCGGATCATACGCGCTAATACGGTGTTCTCTGTACTTCCCAGGTCCAGAATAACTATCATGTCCTGTTTCATCTTCGCTTTCTCCTTTGCTTTTCCTATTTTATGAGGATTATCCTCATGCTGTTTTTATTATAACCTACTCTTACACATTTCTCCATTCTATTTTTTATAAAATATGCATTTCTTTTTCACAAACCAAATACACTGCTGCAAATCAAAGCCCCCGCCGCAAGCAGTCAGGGTATAAACTTGCAGTGCTGCAGAGCAGCTAATATTTAATCTGCGTGCTGTCTTGGTCCGCCGAAATCACAATTTCTTCACAGTTTTATCGTATAATACCTGTAATTATTTTACTCCGGCACATGGCAGATTTACATCCAGCAGGGACAATGGACCGTCCAGGTTCTGCAGTCTGCCATTGCGGAGATAATTCTATAATCAAGGATGTGCAGAGCTGATATATACCTGCATCCGCCAGACATCCTAAAAAATTCTATTGAAAAAGGAGTATTGATTAATGAAAAAAGAAAACCGGAAACTTGCGCAGGAAAGGCGTGCCGAGGAACGCCGCATAATGGAACAGAGGAAAAAACTGAAGAAGTACCTGGCTTTTGGCCTGCCTGTTGCTGCACTCATCATACTCATTATAGTGCTTGCCGTATACAATTCAAACGGAAATTCATCTTCTAAGGAAAATGATACCTCTGAGAGTTCCACTTCCTCTACCGGGAATAATGCCACTGAAAGTACTGGCCTTTCAACAGATGAATCTCTTGCCGTAAAGAACGGTGATACTGTTAGTATTGATTACATCGGCTCTGTGGATGGCGTTGAATTTGATGGCGGCAGCACGAAAGGAAATGGTACTGATCTGGTTATTGGCTCCAATACTTATATTGATGATTTTGAGGAACAATTGATCGGACATCATCCCGGCGAAACAGTGGATGTCAACGTGACCTTTCCTGAAAATTATGGCAAAGACAATTTAAATGGGAAGGATGCACTCTTTAAAGTCACTATAAATGGTATCTATCAATAAAAATCCACATACACACCGCAAAAATGAGAACTGTTCCCTGTAGTCAGGCCGCAGTTCTCATTTTTTAACGTAACAAACTTTCTAATCTATTATCGCTGCTCCCTCAACAATGATTTTAAGCACACTGATTTTAAAGAAAAACAGGAACAATATTGACAGCTGTCTGACAGATATATTACACGAAGAGATTCACATTTGACATCTCTGCATCTCCCAGATAGGAAGCAACACCTGCCAATTCCACACCATCTATCAGTTCTTCCTTTGTTATGCCCATTACATCCATTGACATGGTGCAGGCCACCAGCTTGATTCCCTGGGCCATTGCCTGTTTCATCAGTTCTTCCAGCGATGAGACATTTTTATCTTTCATGACTTTTTTCATCATCTTTGTTCCCATTCCGCCCATATTCATATTTGAGAGCTTCAGCTTTCCAGTCCCTCTTGGCATCATAGCGCCAAACATTTTTTCCATGAATGGTTTTTTCACTTTTACCTTTTCTGTCTTTCGCAGGGCGTTCAGTCCCCAGAATGTAAAGAACATGGTTACCGGACGGCCCATGGCGGCCGCGCCGTTTGCTATAATGAATGCAGCCAGAACCTTATCCAGATCTCCGTCAAATACAATGATTGTCTTTCCCTGCCGGTCCTCGCCGGGCGTTGTAATATCATGTCCGCCGTCTGCCTGGGCTGTCTGCACATCCGGGAACCATCCTTTTTGGATCCTTACTATATTCTGCACACCTTCTCTGCGTTTTCCGAGCATTGTGTTTCCTGTCCTCGCGCACCATGCTTCTATATCTCTGGCAAAGCCCATATCTGTTGCGGATATCTCCAGGCATTCTCCGTCTTTCATGGTCTTGAGTGTCTCGTTTACCTTCATGATCGGACCCGGGCACTGCATCCCGCAACAGTCCAGTATCTGCATTTTCATTTCATTTACTGCAGGTCTCTGCTTTTCTCCCATAATTATATTTTCCTCCTGCGCACACCGCACTTCTTTTCTCTCCTGTCCTTCCCTTTCCGCCTCAGATGCTGAGGGGGTATAGTGACAGGTTTTATACAGGGATGTACCCCCTTCCAGCACTTTTACATTAGAAAATCCATTCTGCATCAATATCCTGGCGGCATTGTAGGAACGGACCCCCACAGCGCAGTACGGTATGATCAGTTTATCTGTATCCAGTTCCCTGATCTGCTCTCTCAGCTGACCCAGAGGGATATGGATGGAACCAGGGATGGAAAACACCATACGCTCCACATCTTCAGTTATATCCAGTATGAGGAAACTGTCCTTTTTATCAGGTTCTGCCATCAGCTCATCCAGCTCCTTTACGCTTATAAAGGAAACAAGTCCCTTTCGGATATTTTCAGCTACAAATCCAAGCATATTCACAGGATCCTTGGCTGAAGAATATGGAGGGGCATAAGAAAGCTCCAGCTTTGCCAGATCTTCTGCATTTCCTCCCAGACGCATGACTGTGGCAATCGTATCTATTCTTTTGTCTGCGCCCTCCTGCCCCACGATCTGTGCCCCCAGGATCTTCCCATCCTTTTCAAATATCAGTTTAAGTGTCAGCGGAGTGGCTCCCGGATAATAGCCGGCATGAGATTTCTGATTTATTATTACAGCTTCATAATCCGTGCCTTTTATCTTCCCTGCCTCATTAAGTATTTTTTCATTAAGCCCTGCAGTTGCTGCAGACATGTCAAATACCCGGGCTACTGCTGTCCCGATCGTTCCCCCATATGTCTTGCTGTCCCCTGCGATATTGTCTGCACATATCCTGGCCTGTTTATTTGCCGGGCCTGCCAGTGGGATCATAGTCTTTTCCCCTGTAACCAGATGAGTAGTTTCTGTCACATCCCCCACCGCATATATATTAGGAACAGAAGTTTGCAGATGGCTGTTCACAACCACGCCTCCTCTGGCGTTTACCTCCAGCCCTGCTTCCCTGGCCAGCTGGCTGTTCGGCCTGACACCTATTGAGAGGATTATCATGTCAGCATCCACACATTTTCCGCTTTTAAGAAATATAGTTGTTTTCTCCCCATCACCTGAAAACTTCTCAACCCCGTCTCCCAACAGAAGCTGTACGCCGTTTTCCTGCATATTTTCGTGGAGCAGCTGGGCCATCTCCTTATCCAAAGGCGCCATCACCTGGTCCTGCATTTCTATGACGGAGACACTCAGTCCTGCTCTGTGCAGATTTTCCGCCATTTCAAGCCCGATAAATCCTCCGCCTATCACAGCTGCACTTTTTGGCCTTTTCTCAGTCAGAAATTTTTTGATCCTGTCAGTGTCCGGGATATTCCACAGTGTAAATATATTCTCCGCCTCAATCCCCGGTATCGGCGGCTTTACAGGGGAAGAGCCTGTTGCCAGAATGAGGTTGTCATACCCCTCCTCATATATTTTTCCTGTCTTAATATCTTTTACAGTAATTGTATTTTTTTCAGGATGCAGGGCTGTCACCTCATTCCCTGTACGTACCTGTATATCAAATTTCTTCTTCATTGCCTCCGGTGTCTGAAGCAGCAGGGCTTCTCTGCTTTTGATCACATCGCCTATATAATAAGGAAGTCCGCAGTTGGCAAATGAAATATATTCTCCCCTCTCCAATACTACGATCTCCATTTTTTCATCTCTTCTTCTCAGTCTGGCAGCCGCAGTTGCGCCTCCGGCCACACCTCCGATAATAACAGTTTTCTTAGCCATAAAATAACACCCCTTCTTATAATTGTCGTAACTGTTCAGTACCTTCACAGTTACATGCAAAAATCCATTTAAAATCGCCTTCGGCGATGGGATTTTTGCACCCTTGAATCATTTTCTTACGGTCTGTGCAGTAAATGCACAGACCTGCTGAATAGTTACTAATTGTCCGCCTCAATTGCGCTCATTATAGCTATTATATAATAACCGGGAGGTTTCTTCTGTGATTAAGTCACAGAACAACCTCCCGGTTATTACAAAATATTTATGTCAATTCTTTTAATCTCTTCCTGTCAAGTACACAGACCTTCCCTCTGGAAATTTTGACAAGCCCTTCTCCTTCAAAGTACTTCAGCATCCTTGACACCACCTCCCGGGCGCTGCCTGTGTATTTTGCTATCTGGTCATGGGTGATATAAAGGGTATCTCCCCCGGCTTTAGCTAATTCATCTATAAGAAATACAGCCAGCCTTTTGTCAAAACTCATGAACAATATCTGCTGCATTGTCCACATCACATCTGAAAAACGCTCTGCTGTCTGCTTGTAGATATAATTCTCAGCGTATATATTCTCTTTGGCCAGACTCCTGAAGATATCCGGCCTGACTGTGATCAGGCTGCTGTCCTCCTCCGCATCGATCAGTATGTCAAATGTGATCTCTTCCATAAAGCAGGAGGCGCTGAGGACACATGTGTCCCCGGAGAACAGCCTGTAAAGAGTGATATCTCTGCCATCCTCGGACTGGATATAGACTCTGAGCTGGCCGCTCCTGACAAGGATGATGCCTACACACTCCTCCGCTGCATTGTGCACAAAGGTGCCTTTACTGTAGCGGGAAGAAACCGCATGGCTGCAGATATCCGCTCTCTGCCTCTCCTCCAGCTTTTCCCAGAAAGGAAAATAAGACGCCAGTTCCTTTTCCATATCTTTTCCTATAGCTTTATCTGTCTCTTCCTGTGCCATTTCCAACCTCCTTCTTCCGCTGAATTATAATTGCCCTTTAATTACTATATTATCATAGGATTCCAGGGATAGACCACCGTTTTTTTAATTTGGAAATTATATCCTGAATTGCTTCGTGCTCATTCTCTGCTTTCCCACGGCTTTATAATAGCAGCATCACAGACCTTCTGTATGTACTCAAAACTCATCGCACACCGTTGCTCCCGGTTACTGTCTGTATACTGCTATCCGCAGAAAATTTTTCCGGCACAGCTGTTTTCTGAATTTCGGCACAAAAAATACCGCCTCCCATGAGCTGATATCTCAGCCCTTTTTCTGTGAAAGCGGTATTTCCCTTCAAATTTCCCTCTAAAATGATCTATGCTCCGGCGCGGCACACCATTAACTATGAGTGCCTTTTTCTGCCTTCAGATGCATCATTGCCGTATCATACCATATCATTGCCGTACCGTTCATTCAGCCAGATATGCCAGTACAGCCTGTGCCACAATATCTGCTTCTTCCGGCTTTAAGTTATAGGCATTCAGGAAAATGACATTTTCCGGCATTCCAAATTCCGGTCCGTATACACCTACATCTACAGGCGGATCAAAGGCTCTTGTATATTGGTTGCATTCCTGAGCAGTCCTGCCTTTCGGAAGGGTCACCAGCAGCAGGGGCTGATATGTCCCCAGGCGTCCTATGGAACGAAGCTCTGTCTGCACATCCGCCCCCTGCCTGAGAAGTCCTTCCAGCTTCTGGAGCAGGATCTCCTGCCGCTTAAATCCTTCCTCAGGTTCTTCCTCCACAAAAATCTCCAGCGCTGTCAAAAAGCCTGCCAGCTCTTCTTTTCCAGTCTTAAATGCACGTCCGATCCGCGGATTCGGGCTGGCTGCCATGCGGCAGGCCTGGATCAGATCCTTTCTGCCTACCACCAGGCCGGTACACTGGGGCCCTTTGATATGCTTCCCGCCGCTGTATATAGCCAGGTCAGCCCCCAGTTCCTTAGTATAATACCAGAGGTAGGAGCTGGGAGGCAGCTGGGCCGCAGCATCCACCACTACCGTCACCCCCCTGGCCTTAAGCGCCGGTATCACCTCTTCACAGGTGGGAATCCCCTCCTCGTACAGGGTGGCCGGAAAGAGGAAAACTGCTGCCGTCCGCTCATTTACAGCCTCCAGCATGGCTTCCACACTTGGTTCCACAGGAACGATCACCGCTCCTGTCAGTCCCGTGAGCTTCCAGTATGGGATCAGCTCCCTGAACTTTCCGTCAAACATCAGTATCTCTTTTTTTTCAAATTGTTCCAGATGAGGAATCTGATCCAGCTTCTTCTCATCCGGTCCGCAGATGCAGGCAGCGGCGGAGAGTATCAGGCCGCCGGCCGCCCCTGTGGTAACAAAGGCTGCTTCATTATTTGTCAGCTCTGCTGCGCGCTCACATACGGCATCCATCAGCTGGAAGATATCTACAAAGCCCCGCCCTGCCTCCTCCATGGCCTTCAGTGTTCTGGGATCCATCAGGGATCCCCCCAGGTTCGTGTATGTCTCACTGGCATTGATCAGAGTCCTGATCCCTAATTTTTCATAAAACTCCATATCTTTTTTCTCCGGTCTCACTTATTCAATCCCCGCCTGACGGCTTCTCCTGCGAGAATCCCGGTCAGTGTCCCTTCCTCCAGGGCAGGAAGCCCATTCACATACAGGGAATGGATTCCCTCCGGCCGCCTTCTGGGATTTCCGAATGTGGCCTTGTCACACACCTTTTCATAATCCATAAGGCAGATATCTGCCTTCATGCCCGGCTTCAAAAGCCCTCTGTCTTCCAGGTGGTACATCTGTGCCGGCATGGAAGTCAGTTTCTTTATAATGTACTCTGCCGGAACACTGCGATCCCTCATATGGGCAATGATCCTGGCAAAGGAGCCGAATGCCCTGGGATGGCAGAGGATACCTGTGGGAATAGTGTCACTGCCCACCGTATACCTGTCGTCTGTAAAAAGACGGTACTGGTCATCATACAGCTTTTCCTTCAGTTCCTCTGTCTGATTTTCAATTCCTGCAAACCCTGCTTCCAGCTCATTTTCAATAAGAAGCCTTATTACTGCCTGGGAGAAGGTCTCTCCATGCTCTTCTGCTATCTCATCCACAGTCCTTCCAAGGCTTCTGCTGTAAGGATCTTTTGTAAGGATGATCCTGGCAGTCTGCCCCGGTCCGAAGAAATAAGAATGGCGCTCATCCATTTCACGCAAAAGCCTGTCCCGCATTTCTTCTGATGTCAGGCGGTCCATGATCTTTCGCCAGCTGCCTTCCTGAGCCCATCCGGGCACCAGGGCCAGCAGCAGGCCAGCTCCCACCAGATACGGATAGAACTCGTAATAGATCTGGGCTCCTTCCTTTTCCAGTTCTTCAAAGGGTGCAAACATCGTATGATAATCCTCCATGCCTCCTGTGCGGTAATGGAGCATATTCAGCCTTACTTTTGTCCGCCTCACAACCTCCGCTGCTTCTTCCAAAGATGAGATTGGGATCTGTCCGTCGTTCAGCCGCTGGTGTACGCAGAATAAACCATCGTACTGTTTCACCACGCTGCACATCTCTGCAAGTTCTCTTGTATTGCTGTAGCCGCCCGGATAGTAGGAAAGCCCCACGGAAAGTCCTACGGCCCCTTCCTCCATGGCATCTGCCACCACCTGCTTTGCAGCCTTAAGCTCTTCCTCATTAAGGGGCCTGTCTTCAAACCCGGTGATCATCTGCCTGACAGCATTGTGTGAGACATTGGCCGCCACATTGACAGCAGAGCCTCCCAGCAGGTCCAGAAATTCACCAAAGGTATTCCATTTTTTAAAATAACGGCGGTAATCTCCAAAGATACCAGAATTTATCCGCATGGAATCATCAAACATTTCATCCTTCATTGGTGCAAATCCCAGTCCGCACTGTCCTGTGACGACAGTTGAAATTCCCTGGTAAACTGCATTCGGATGCTGACGGTTCGCCATCAGGTTTAATTCCGAATGTGTATGCCCGTCGATCAGACCCGGTGTCGCCATAAGACCTCTTGCATCCACCACCCTTCTGGCTTCCAAAGCCTCCAGACGGCCGACAGCCGAAATGCGGTCACGGTCCACCGCGATATCACCATAATAGGGCTTTTCACCGCTTCCATCCACGATAAGCGCCCCCTGAATCAAAAGATCCATATATAATCCCTTCTTTCCAGAATACAGTTATACTGCTCCGTCCTGCGGTTCCATTTCCACGATCCCCTCAATCTCTACCGGAGTATTGCCCGGCAGGGCAACAGCCCCGATGGCAGAGCGGGACGGCGCTCCTGTCTCCTCCCCAAAAAGGTCTACAAGCAGCTGTGTCGCACCATTGGCAACCTGCGGCTGCTCATAGAAATCGGGCTCACACGCCACAAACACCAGAATTTTCACAAATGATTTTACCCTGTCAAGGCTTCCTATATGCTCTTTAATTACAGAGAGGTAATTCAGGATCGTCCTTTTCGCTGCCTCCTGTCCTTCCTCAACAGTCAGATCACTCCCCAATTTCCCGGATGGTCCTTCTCCTTCTATGTAGGCTCCGCACCCTGAAATATAGTAAAGGTTCTCTCCAAGCGGCTTTACGCTGGCATAAACCCCGCCTTTTCCCGGTGCCGGCGGCAGAGCCAGCCCGAGCTTCTCCAGCTTTTCTTCTATTGTCATATCTGTCTTCTCCTTTTTATCCTGCCTCGTATTCTCACGGTCTGTGCAGTAAATGCACAAATCCGCCAAACGGCCTGCCTGTTCTTTTAAATTCCAGACACCCTACGGCCTTACTGCTGTCCCATCCTCCAGTCTGGAGAACAGCCAACTGAAATCCATCTCCATTGGCGGATACTTCGCTGCCGCTTTTTCATCGAAATCCACTCCAATGCCCGGCCTGTCATTCAGATAAGCATAGCCGTCCTTAGTAAACGGGCATCCCGGGAATACTTCTTCCTCAGCCTCATTGAAGCCTGCAAATTCCTGGATACCGAAATTCGGGCTGCTCAAATCAAGGTGCATCTGGGCTGCCATTCCGATAGGCGACAGGTCATTCGGCCCGTGCCATGCCGTCCTCACCTGGTATGACTCACAAAAAGCCGCCAGCTTTCTGGCAGGTGTCAGCCCGCCGATGTCACTCAGATGGCATCTGATGAAATCAATCCACTGGTTCTGGACCGCAGTCCTCCACTCTATTGGATGTGTAAACAGCTCGCCCATAGCCAGCGGCACAGTTGTCTGCTTTCTCAGGTATTCAAAATAATTTACCTGTTCGGGCGGCAGGGCGTCTTCCACAAAGAATGGCTTGAACTGTTCCAGCTCTTTTACAAAAGCCAGTGTATCAGCCAGTGACAGGCGTTCATGGATATCATGCATAATCTCCAGATTCCAGCCCACATTGGATCTGATCCTCTCAAAGAGCCTTATTACACTCTGCATATAAGTCCTTGTAGAATAATAAGCCCCTGCCGGCGCATTTTCGGGATGGACCATCTTCTGGATGCTGCCGTCAAAATTTCCCCCGTATGTGCCCATATGGCAGCGGATATAGCGGTATCCCTCTTCCATAAAAGCATGTATCTTTTCTTCAACAGCTTCAGGGCTGTTGCCGTCAGCGTGGCGGTAAACAGCGATCCCCTCCCTGCATTTTCCTCCGAACAGGCTGTAGAGAGGCATTCCCGCCAGCTTTCCTTTTATATCCCAGAGGGCTTCATCCACCCCTGAGAGCGCATTATTCAGCACAGGCCCGTTCCTCCAGTAGGAGCTGCCCATCATCGACTGCCAGATATCTTCAATATCGTGGACAGACCGTCCCTTCAGCATGGGGCAGAGATATTCTTCAATTGCTGTCACCACAGCCTTACACCGCCATGTAAAGGTGGCGCAGCCTACCCCGTACAGCCCCGGCTCTGAGGTCTCTACCCTGACTACCACCAGGTTATTGCCGTGAGGCGCTGTCACAAATACCTTAATGTCTCTTATTGTTATGGCTTTCATATTCTCTCTCCTCCGTTTCTTATGAATTAATTCTTAACTGCGCCGCTTGTCATTCCGGCAATAAAATATTTCTGGAAGCACAGGAACAGGATAATAAGCGGGATACACGATACGCTTGACGCCGCCATCATATCATTCCAGTGCACCTGGTTCTGTGTGTTAAGTGCAACGATACCGACTGTAAGTGTCTTCAGGGAATCCTTTGAGATCAGTACTGAAGAATACATGTATTCATTCCAGCCGTTAATCAGCACAAAGATCGCTACTGCCGCAATCCCCGGTACCGTAAGGGGCAGGATGATCTTTCTGAATATCATGAAGCTGGATGCCCCGTCCACCCTGGCCGCCTCATCTAATTCCACCGGGATCGTCTTAAAATAAGACGTCATCATCCATGTAGAAAAAGCAATATTTGTTGCGGCATATACTATGATAAGCCCGATCAGGGAATTTGTCAGGTGGTATTTAGTCAACACAGAATAGAAAGGAACCACCAGCATGACACTGGGGAACATCTGCGTTACAAGCAGGAATCCCATAAATGTCTTCTTACCTTTAAAGTGGAACCTGGTGACGCCATAACCTGCCAGACAGGAGCAGGCTGTACAGATGATCATGGAACCGAGGCAGGCCACAAGGCTGTTTTTTGTCATTGTACCGAAATTATACAGGCCCCAGAATTTTTTGAAAGAATCCAGAGTGATCTCTGTGGGTATCCAGATCGGATTAGGCGAATAAGTCTCAGCCTCTGTCTTAAAAGCTGTAGACACCATCCACAGGACCGGCACTAATATGAACAGAGCCAGTGTGATCAGGAGTATGTACCGCAGAGTGCTTCCGGCAATCCTTCTGCTCTTTTTTGATTTAAATAATGTTTTACTCATCCTTCAACACCATCCTATACACTTTGCTGATTAAATAGCAGATGACGAATACGATAATCCCCCAGGCGGCGGCTTTACCGAATCGCAGGTCATTAAATGCAGTGCCGTAGATATTCAGGCTGATCAGGTCTGTGGCTGTACCCGGCCCGCCTCCTGTCATTGTGTATACAAGTGTATACTGTTTGAACCACCATACACTGTCCAGGATGATGGTAGTGGTAAGTACAGGCTTCAGACCCGGCACTGTTACATTCAGAAACTGTTTCCATTTGTTTGCCCCATCTATCCTGGCAGCCTCATACAGGTCACTGGAAATCCCCTGAAGACCTGACAGTATCATTGTCATGACAAGCGGATACCCCTTCCAGATACAGACAGCCACGACGGACGGAAATGCAAGCTGGGCTGAACCCAGCCAGGATATATTTGACGAGATTATCCCCAATGACTTGAGGATACTGTTCAGGACACCGTACATTGGATTCATTATCCATGTAAACAGAAGGGCGATTACAGTCTCCGGAAACAGCCATGGGAGCATGAAAATAACCCTGAATATTGTTCGTCCCACAAATTTTTTATTCAGAACAGAGGCCAGGATAAAGCCTATGATGAAATGTCCTGCCACTACAAGAATCATGAACAGGAATGTGAGGAGGACTGAAGTGTAAAATTCTGATTGAGTGAAAGCCTGCAGATAATATTTCAGTCCGACAAATTTCCACTTATTTACAAGGTTCGTATTATAAAAACTCAGATAAACTCCGTATATCATAGGATAGATAATCAATGCCACCATCATGATCACAGCCGGTGATATGAAGCGATAGCCCCCAAGCTGATAACGCCTCAGTTTCCGGGAAGTCGCAGGTTTTTCTTTGGTTGCAGCAGCCATAGCAGAACACCTCTCTTATATTGAATAGCAAAAGGCTGAGGGGGGAACGAATCCCTTCCCTCAGCCCGTCACAGCTTATTATTTATTTGTTATAAATATTTTTTAGTTATAGTCTTCCAGGAGCTCATCCAGAGCTGCCTTGAAGTCTTCCACTGCCGCATCATTTGTTTTCTCACCGCTGAATACTGCAGAATATGCATCTCCGAGAATACTCTTTAATCCGCTGATACCTGCAAAGTTCATAGGCGGAATGCATCCGGCCTTAATAGTATCCAGATATCCTTTATAATCATCGCCTGTGATGTATTCTGCTTTCTGGCCTTCAATTGTAGACGGGATCTTTCCGCTGGACTGCCAGAACTTAAGGTCCTTATCATGTGTACTGAAGAATTTCAGGAAGTCAACTGCTGCTGCCTTCTCTTCATCAGAGGCATAGCTGCAGAGCGCGTAGCCTTCAGCATTGAGCATTGTGCCAGGATGTCCTCCTGGAATAGGGAAGGAACCGATATTTCCTTTCAGATCCGGGTTGCTGGCGTAAGCCACGCCAATAGCATTACTTCCTGAAAGCATCATGCTTGTATACCCCATTGCGAAGTAATTGGCTGCTGTAGCGTAATCTACTTCTGTGATACCTGTAGGAACTACTTTGTATTCATTATTCATGTCCGTCCAGAATGCGAAAGAATCGTTGAAATTATCTCCCAGATCAGGAACCCATGCTTCTTCGTCTTCATCATAGCTGATCATATTACAGCCTGTGCTCCACAGGTAAGACATAAAACGGCTCTGTCCTGAACTATTATTTGAGCCAACCATAGAGAATCCCCACTGGTCTACTTCGCCGTCGCCATCTGAATCTTTTGTCAGCGCTTTGGCACATTCCAGAAATTCATCCCACGTTGTAGGAACTTCAAGCCCTGCTTCTTTAAAACGGTCCGTCCTGTAAAGCATAGCAGACGGCTGCACATCAATCGGGTAAAATGCAAGGGATCCGTCCAGTGTACAGGCTTCTGTAATTCCCTCCGCAAACATAGATAAGGTCTCTTCATCCAGATAGCCGCTCAGATCTTCCATCAGCCCAAGGTCATACAGAGTGGGCGCCTGATCCACGCTTGTAAAGAACATGGTGGGCAGGTCATCCGGTGATGTCACCATAGCTGCCAGCTTCGTATAAATATCATTGCTGCTGATTGCCTGTACTTCAATATTTATGTTCGGATTTTCCTTCATAAAATCATCTGCATACTGGTATACATACTGTCCATGGGGATCTTCACTGGCATACGCACACATGATCGTTACATTTACTTTATCACCATTATCTGCCGCCATTACACCCATAGGCAGAACAGAAACAGCCATAACACTTGCTAACGCAACAGCCAAACTCTTTTTCAACATTTTTAAGCCCTCCTAATATCATCATTATTCACAAACAACAGACCTTTTTACATGTTTTACCAAGAAATTTGCTGCAGCATTTTTGGTTTTGATTTTTTTCTGTTGTTCAACTTGGTGACTTTAGTATAACACCGGCTCTATGATTTTTCTCACCATTTTTCTAACGAAAATCACCATTTTTTTGATAGGGCTGTCAAAAATGATTATGTAATAGATATTATATACACAATTATTGTAACTTTAAAACTGGCGCCTGCTGTCTGAATCAGCCAGATACTGTTCAAATCTTTTTTTATACTGAAGCGGAGAAACATTCATCTTTTCCCGAAACTGGCGCAGGAATGTGTTGACGCTGGTATATCCCACCATCTCTGAAAGACTCGTAATGCTGACATTAGATTTTTCCAGAATCCTCACTGCATTTGTTACACGCACTGAATTAATATAGGCGTTTACATTTTTCCCAAAGACTTTGCTGAAGTTTTTACTTATAGTATTGGGCTGCAGATAGAAAAGGCTGCTCAGGGCGTTCAGGCTCAGCTCCTCAGAATAATGAAAATCTATGTAGCTCTTAATATCACTCATGATTTTGTATGTCCCGCTCACATCCT
The DNA here is from genome assembly GCF_024622195.1 of Murimonas intestini. Classification (NCBI taxonomy): domain Bacteria; kingdom Bacillati; phylum Bacillota; class Clostridia; order Lachnospirales; family Lachnospiraceae; genus Murimonas; species Murimonas intestini. The sequence continues at coordinate 112,352 of NZ_JANKBI010000016.1, read as the reverse complement.
GCCTTTCCAGGTTAAGAAGACGCTTCAGAGCGATCGTCAGCTCCAGCAGCAGGGCATACACCATGTCCCCTCTCCCTTCCTCATCGCCAGCAGTCTCATCCCGAAGCTGCCATATAATGCCTATCATCCTCTTAAATACAGCGTCATCTATATTCTTCAGCTTCAGGGCGTCTTCCTGGCTCTGTGTCCTGTATACATTCATATACCCGTTAATTATAGGGAGCGACTGCATAAAAGCCGGAATAACTGCCAGTCCGTACCGCAGACATGGAACTTTTGTAAATTTTCTGGAATGGGGGTCTGTGCCTCCCACTACCAGTACATCATTCTTCCCAATATGATAGTAATTTTTCCCAATTCTGTACTCTGCCTCCCCCTCCTCTATAAAAAGGAGCTCGCAGGAATTGTGGACATGATAGATGGGATTTTCTGAATAATCGCCTGAATAGCTCACATATACATTCTGGTTATTCAGGGCTATAAAATGATCCTCCTCATTATAAGAATTTAAAAACTTCTTTGTATCCTGCATACCTTCACCCCTTCCTTATCTCTCAACAGTATCTTCATTCTCAAACAACTGACGTGTGTCTATATCCGCCATTGCCTGCTTCATCCTCTTCTTATACTGAAGAGGTGAGACGTCCATCTTCTCCCTGAACTGCCGAAGGAATGTATTTACATTAGAATAGCCCACCATTTCTGAGAGCTCCGTGATGCCGATCTCCTCCGACTCCAGAATGCGGACCGCATTAGTGATGCGGACGGAATTTATATACTGGTTTATATTTTTCCCCCAGACCTTCCGGAAATTCTTACTGATAGTGTTGGGCTGGAGAAAAAATCTTCTGCTCAGCTCTCCCAGACTCAGGTCTCCGCCATAGCAGAGGTCAATATGATTTTTGATCTCATTCATAGACTTGTAGGCCTCGCTTGTATTCTGGCTCTCCAGGTTTAACAGACGTTTCAGTATGACAGTCAGCTCCAGCATAAGGGCATATACCATATCTCCTCTTCCCGCCCCTGTCTCCTGCGTCTCCTCTCTCAGCTGCCAGAGTATCTGGATCATTCTTCCAAAAATCACATCATCAATGCCAATGAGTTTATGATGGTTTCTCAGACTCTGTGTCCTGTATACATTCATGTATCCATTTATGATCGGCAGAGACTGCAAAAACGAAGGCATCACCGTCAGACCGTATCTGATGTAGGGAACTTCAGTAAAAGTAAACCTGTGCCTGTCTGTGGCGCCGATAATAAGAACAGTATTTTGCTCTACCTGATATACCTCATCATTAACCTGATACTCAGCCCTCCCCTTTTCCACAAACAACAGCTCACAAGAATTGTGTACCTGCGAAAGTACGCTCCTCCTGTAATTGCCGCTGTAGCTGACACAGACATCCTGCCTGTCAAATGCCGCAAGAAGTTCTTCTGTTTTATAGTTGTTCAAATACCATTCCGCTGACTTCACTGTCATCCCCCCTGTATACACCAGAACTATGATCTGGTATAAAATCCGCTGTTTACTGCCATCCTGTCTATATAATCCTATTCTATCAAACAGCTGCCTTAATAGCCAGAATTTCCTGTCAGGCTGTGTTTAAAAAATAATATCTTGTAAAACAAACTCTGCTCCATTATAATAGGTGAAGTAAAAAATAAATTTTAATTTGTTAACACTATAGGAGGAACGTCTGTGAACAAAGAAATGGTCATAGTCCTCGACTTCGGAGGACAATATAATCAGCTGATAGCAAGGCGCGTCAGAGAATGTAATGTATATTGTGAGGTACATCCCCACAGTATGAGTCTCGATGCCATCAAAGCGATGAACCCTAAGGGAATCATTTTTACCGGCGGTCCCAACAGCGTATATAAAGAAGATTCACCAACATGTTCTAAAGAGATCTTTGAAATGGGAATCCCCATCCTGGGTATCTGTTATGGTTCCCAGCTCATGTCACATCTGCTTGGGGGCAGTGTGGCAACAGCGCCTGTCAGTGAATATGGAAAAACAGAGGTGGATATCGAAGAAGGAAGCTGTATTTTCGAAGGCATCTCTAAGAAAACGATCTGCTGGATGAGCCACACTGACTATATCGAATCAGCTCCCGAAGGCTTCACAGTCACTGCACACACACCAGTCTGCCCTGTGGCGGCTATGGAATGCACTGACAAAAAACTCTATGCAGTCCAGTTCCACCCGGAAGTGATGCATACCCAGGAAGGCATGAAGATGCTCTCCAACTTTGTATATAATGTCTGCGGCTGCACAGGTGACTGGAAAATGGCTTCCTTTGCAGAGACGACGATCAGGGAACTGCGTGAAAAGATTGGAAATGGAAAAGTCCTCTGTGCTCTCTCCGGCGGTGTGGATTCCTCAGTCGCTGCAGTTATGCTCTCTAAGGCAATCGGCAAACAGCTCACATGTGTATTCGTAGACCACGGCCTGCTCCGGAAAAACGAGGGTGACGAGGTGGAGGAAGTCTTTGGCCCCAAAGGCTCATACGAATTAAACTTTATCAGGATAAATGCCCAGGAGCGCTTCTACAGTAAGCTGGCCGGCATCGAGGAGCCGGAACAGAAACGTAAGATCATCGGTGAAGAATTCATCCGCGTATTTGAGGAGGAAGCTCAAAAAATCGGGTCTGTAGATTTCCTGGTTCAGGGGACAATCTACCCGGATGTAATCGAGAGCGGCCTTGGTAAATCCGCAGTCATCAAATCCCACCACAATGTGGGAGGGCTGCCCGACTATGTGGATTTCAAGGAAATTATCGAGCCTCTCCGCCTTCTCTTTAAAGACGAGGTACGTAAGGTGGGACTCGAACTTGGTATTCCTGAATATCTTGTATTCCGCCAGCCGTTCCCCGGCCCGGGCCTGGGAATACGTATCATCGGTGATGTCACTGCCGAGAAGGTCCGCATTGTACAGGATGCAGACGCCATCTACAGGGAAGAGATAGCAAAAGCCGGCGTAGATAAGACGCTGGGCCAGTACTTCGCCGCACTCTCCAACATGAGATCCGTAGGTGTCATGGGCGATGAAAGGACTTACGACTATGCCGTAGTCCTTCGCGCTGTCAGCACTTCTGACTTCATGACAGCAGAAGCTGCCCCTATTCCATGGGATGTACTGCATCTGGTGGCCAGCAGAATCGTAAATGAGGTAAAGGGTGTCAACCGTGTACTGTATGATTGTACGGGGAAGCCTCCGGCTACGATAGAATTCGAGTAAAATTATTTTTGCATATATTATTCTGAATGGCAGGTATTTATTTTGAGTATCTGCCATTTCTTGTATTATATACAAATGGTCATAATAGGAGCATTTTTTGTTGCCAATAATATAATAAACATTATATTCATTAAAATATTACAAACGATTGACGATGTAAACCGAAACTGGTACAATAGTACTAAAGGAAGGTGATGATTATGGCAACAGTACCAACACAAATTAGGATTGATGAAGAGTTAAAAAAACAAGCAATAGAGTTATTTGGACAATTAGGAACAGATTTATCGAGTGCTACAAATATGTTTTTAAGGCAGTGTGTATTAAGAGGTGGTTTGCCTTTTAATGTAGAACTTCCCAAATATAAACCAGAAGTTATAGAGGCGATGGAAGAAGCTAAAAAAATTAATCGAGATCCGGACACTAAGAAATATAATAGTTTTTCCGAAGCTTTAAAGGATATGGAATTATGACCTATCAATTAGTACTAACTGGTAAGTTTAAAAAGGGCTTAAAACGAGCGAAGAAACGAGGATTAGATATAGAATTACTGGATACCGTAGTAGACAAATTGATTCATGGACTTTCATTGGATGATAAGTACAGGGATCATGAACTAAAAGGAAGGTACACAGGATTTAGGGAATGTCATATCCAACCAGATTGGCTTTTAATTTATTTAATTGAACATGATATTCTAACTTTGACTTTAGTTGACACTGGAAGCCATTCTGATTTAATCGATATGTAACAAGGTTTCTGGCAACATATTGGCAACAGAAAATCAGTAAACCAGAATAAATGATGTAATTGAAGTAAAAAGGGCGTGTATCTGCACAAAGCTTAAACAAATATAGTTAGAGATAACAAAGAACACCGAATTCGAATAATAATGAAAATCCCCGGAAGCCGTTTAAATACTGGATTCTTTGATCCATTTTTGAGACCGTGATATTATTTTGACATTATAAGCTACAATAAAATATTTAAATTAAAAATGCTCCGGCATCTCAACTCCCCTGCCCCTCACTCATGAGGGGCAGACTTTTCTTTTGCCGATTTTTGTTACATAATATTCTCATGAACGTTATCCAGAAAATATTAAAAGACCATTATGAGATCATTCAATTTGATTTATCTGTCATTCTAAGTTTTATCCAACCTGCGCCGCCAGGTATTCCGATGAAAAGGCCACTGCCATGTTCCTTAAACTGCTTAACTGTACCCACAGGAATCTATCTGACCCTGGATCCATTCATTGTACCCACTAAAAGCGGGCAATTTTAATCTGGGGGAATCTTCCTTCGGAAGACTTTTGTTTTATAACTATTTGTTGTATAATCAGATAAAAGGATTTTGCGGCTGCGCTAAAATATTTCAATCAATTTGTTGCAGCTAATTCAGTTGCTATGTCTTACACGCAACTAACATTCACCTTTACAACAAATGATGGAAGTATACTCTGGAATTATATCACTGAAGAACAGGATAATATAAATCTCTTTTTAAACCTCTTGCCAAAAGCTGCTGTGATAAAAAAATAATAAATAACATAAAGGAGTGTATTGTTATGAAACTTAAACATTTATTTACCCCCTCACGCACCAAAAGTACTGTTCTATTGGCCAGTACCATCTTGACATTAACACCTGTTACATTTATTACAAGTTCAATGCCAGTTTATGCTACTGAAGCGGATACTACTGAAGTGGATGCTACTGAAACGAAAGAAACGCAGTTTTTCTTCAGAAATATTCCATGGTATTCAACTAAAAAAGAAACGGAAAAAATTCTTACAGATGGAGGAGCCAAAATACAAACAGCTGTATTTAAAGACAACATTCTCAGGATGGACGGAATAAACTATACTAATATAATCTCTGGTACTGACCGTGTTGATGGTGGCGGAATTGTTGGACGATACTCTGGAATTAATGTTGCTGGTTACGATGTAAGTGATACCTGTGCTTGCTATATATACAGTATTGACGAAAACGGTATAATTGATAAATCAGAGGACAATGCACAATTCTATTTCGGGTGGTATACTTTTGATTCTAATGATTATGTAGATGTGGAAGCGGTCTATAACGATTTGCTTCAGAAGCTTTCTTCTTTATATGGTACTGGAACCAGTAATACAGAAGATGATTATTTTTCAACTACTACCTGGCATGATTCATCAGATAACCAAATACGCCTCCTCATTGGTGCAAAAAATGAGGATTACACATATGTTACACTTGGGTATATGGTCTCAGATGCAGATGAGCGCCTTGATGAAATGCAGGTCGCTCTCGATAATGAAGCTATCGCCAATGAAGCGGAAAAACGTAAATCAAGTAAAGATAACGTTTCTGGGTTGTGAATATTCTTCTCCTGAAAAATCCATCTTATTTAAAGAGCCACTAACTGTGGATAGTAACTCATAGCTAATGGCTCTTTGTAGTTATTTTGGGAAGGTGATTTTCTTTGTCATTGTCATCTGCTAAGAGCATTTCTTTTACACACTCATACGGCCGGCAATTCATAAGCAGCCGTGGTCATAAGCGCAATTGCGTAAGGAACAGGTTTTATTGAAGCAATTAAAGCAAAAATATAATACTCTTCATAATGTGAACATAATCCATATGTTCCTCAATGAGCTGCCCTCCATTATCACAAATTTAAGAACGCCTTGGTGTTCTTGCTGCGAGACGCTAGTCATGCAAAGCATGTCACACTACATCTGCGAGCCTCTGCAATCCACCGGAGTCTTTATCTTCCTTAGTATTTATTACCAGTTTTCCTATGTGCTTATTATTCTTTTCTCAGTTCGTCCATCAATTCTTCAATTCTGTAAACAGCCATACAATCACAAGACTTTTCTAGTTCACCGCAGAACTTTAAAAACTTGTCACTATCTGTATGATAAAGTATATACATTATATTAAAGCAAGTATGATATTTCTTTTCATCCATTTCCTCCACAGGAAATGATTTTCTATCATACAAAATGTCAACAGAATTTTTTATAATATCTCGATAAGAAATATTATTAAAATATTTGCATAGCTTACATGAATACTCATATGCCTGATTTCCTTTTGTTGTCTCCTGCAAGTATTCAATATATTTTTTCACCAAGAATTTTCTCATATTGGTTTTCTCTTCAATAAATACTTGTTTTACTTTTTCAGAAGATAGGTGAAACATATCATAGCTGTAACTTAAAATTTCTTCTTTTCCGTCATGTATAATATTTTCTAGAATTTTCTGCAATCTAATTCTATATTTTTGCAAAGCACCAGTATTGTCTTCTTTGATTATATCGCTCCACACCATATATTCGTCAGCAAACTTATTTAGTTCAATAAGATTTTGAGCTTCCTCCATCTTGACAAGTAAATCTGGTAATAATCTTCTGATCTCCTCGTCTGTTTTATAATAATTTGGTTTGCATCCAGCTTGAAGAAACCCCTTATATTCTGCAATGATTATATCCTTGTCTAATACTATTTCATTCTTATAATATTGCAACAGCATTGATACTAAATTGCTGCTGCTTTTAATTCCTGCTAGATAATTCTTTATTCTATATTCCAGTTCATTACCAATTTTAACGTAACTATTATTAATACTGTCCTTTTCACTTTCTCCATCTTTTCTGTAATATAAGTTGTCAATAGATTCCACTACAATAGAAAAACATATTAATCTTATCTCATTTTTGAAATCTTCATTATCAATATCACTACAGTATGTATTTACATCATCATAAAATCTCTGTGCTTTTTCAAGAGTACGAAGATTTTTGACCTTATGCTCCGATAAAAATTCAGTGATAAACCCAGCATGTATATTTAGTTTACCCCAGTCCACATTATTGGGGCTTTCAGTAATATGATATATTCTATCAATTACCTTTTCACTGTATTTGTCTAATAATTCCTTGTTATTATCTTTTATCTCATCTAAATGTGCAATCAAAATTACCTTCACATAATTACAATGCTTTAGTTCTTCAACAATACCGAGAACTTCTTCCAAGCTTATCTGGGCACTTGCTCTTTCCAAATCATCTATAACAATAATATGGGGTGATTTAAACTCTTTAGATAATAATAAAAATAATTCTCTTTCTTTTGTTATGCTATAAATAATATCCTTTGCTTGACTGGCTTTCTTGCTAATTGATGACATGCTTTCTAGTATATCATTTACAATTTTACTCAACTTGCTGCCAATATTGTTTTTTAGTGCTAATTGGAACAATACCTCATGATATATTTTTTTAGCATCGTTAAGACCAAACATTGAAATTTTACAGACATTATCCCTATGTTCTAAGGCTTGGTTAACTGCATAAGATTTACCAATCCCCCACGTGCCGTCAAAAAGAATCGCTTTATATGGTAAATCATCTATCTTATCAACTATTACCTTAATGTAATCAGCGTTCATATTTATTCAATACTGCCTTTCTTTTCAATATTCTTTCTCTGCAATCTGCCGGCGGATATTTCACCGATGAGCAGCGATTGGATTCTTATCTTCCTTTACCATGAAATTATACCATATAAATCTATTTTATAATTCTTCTTTCATCAATATTTATTTAGAAGAGTTTGAAAAGATTGTTACAGTTTAGGCGCTCTCCTGTTCCCTGCTGGTAGTAAATTGATAAGTATGTTATACTGATAAAAACTAACTTCCACCAAAGAATGGCGGAAGTTATATCAGTGAGGTGCTAAATGACGGCTTTTTATTTAGTCAGACATGGGAAAACTGATTATTCCCAGAAGAACCGAAAGATTTATCAGGGTTTCGGCGTTAATTTATCTCCATTAAGCATGGATGGAATCAAAGAAATTCAAAATACATCAAAAGATAAACGTCTGTGTGATGCAGGTATTATTTTATCGTCCCCTTATACAAGAGCCCTTCAGACGGCGGCTATACTTTCAAAAGAACTACGGATAGGCATGATTGTTGAAACAGATTTGCACGAATGGATAGCAAATAAAAATTATATTTATGTAAGTGATGAAAGAGCTGCAGAGAGCTACCGTGAATTCGTCCAATTTAATGGAAATTACCCATCTGGCCGTGAAATGGATTGGGAGGACATGAACGCAATGAGAAAAAGGGTCCTGCCTGTTCTTGAAAAATACAAACGCTTTTCCAAAGTGATAGTTGTCTGCCATGGAATGGTGATTCAATCTCTCTGCAATGGATACCACCCACAAAATGGCGAGATTATAGAGTTTGAATTATAACAAGTGGTTCTATATATTTTTGTATAAAATCAACCCGGTCGAAAATCGTTGGTTTAAAAAATGATGTGACTGCTATCACTACATTTTCAGACGGATTTACATATATTACATTTCCACTATTTCCAATAGCCGAATATATATGCTTTTTTTCGTCTATAATCCACCAAAGACAGCCGTAGGACATATTTCCAAACTCTTCACCACATCTGTAATTTGGTTTTGTTATTTCCTCTATCCATTTAGATGACACAATTTGTTTTCCATTATGAATACCTTTGTCTAAGCAAAGCTGTCCTATTTTTGCCATATCAGCTGCAGATAAGCATAAACCATATCCGGCTGCGCCTATCCCCTTTGAATCACAAAACCATACATTTGTTTTTGGGGCTTTGCACATAGTAAAATGCTTATGCTCTTCGGCCGTTTCTGCGAAATAGTTAATATGTTTTTCTACTCCAACAGGTTCAAATAAATATTTATTTGCAAAATCAACAACCTTTAATCCGCTCATTTTAGATATAATACCTGTCAGGATATGTATACCTAATGTAGAATATTTAAATTCTCCGGTTAATCCTTTTCTTCCCCCCAGAATATCTAAAGCTGAAATTGTCCAGTCATCACTTGAACAGATTTTTGTCCAGGGCTCATACTTATATTTATAAGGTGCTGTCATAGTCAGCAAATGCCTGACTGTAACTTTTTGAATAGTTTTTTCTCCTCTCTTAATCTTATATTCAGGGAAGAAATCCAATACAGGCTGCTCTATACTTTTTATATAACCTTTATCAAGAGCAATTCCAATCAGTAATGCCACTATACTTTTCGTTGCAGACATAACATGACATGTATCTGTTTTTTTGTAATCATTCCATTCATCAGAAAATACTTCTCTGCCATCTTTAAAGCATGATATCTGGCAGATATTAGGCTGCTGCTTCTTAATAAAATCATGTAATTCTTTTTTATTCATACGATCCATCTCCTTTAAGAATTACTAGTATTCTACACCTTGACGTAAGGGGAGAGTCAAGGTGATAAGAAGCACAGCAGGAATTAGGTAAAGCCCCCAACTCTGCCCGGAACAATGAGACAAGTGAGTATACACAGCCCCAGGAAGACATACAGGAGCCGGAGTATGAGCAGGAGCTGGAACATACACAGCGCCGGCAGGCCACACCTGAAATTGAATATATCCATATCACATGCAGTCACTGTAATTACCTTGTATAATCAGTAAAACTGGTCTATAATAGCTTTATCAGATTACACACGAGGCTTTTTCTCCTTCTCACAGCTGCGGCAGTCAGAAGGAGCATTTAATACCCCGTGCATGAATCAATCATGAAGGGAGGAAATCACATGATTGCAGATTTTGCGGCTGCGGCCTTTCCATGGGTTGCATTTGGTATTGGCCTGGCACTTTTTATTTCTCACGCATCCATCAAAAAAACCAGAAACTGATTCCTCCTATTTTTTCCGGTTTAGTTTCAGTACAATGCCTCTCTTATCAGCCATGGTTCTGAAGAGTCCGGCAGCCTGGGCGCCCCGTTCCCTGAGCGGGGCATTTTCATCGTAATTTTCTTCAAGCTCATTCATCACCGTCTTTATATCCTCCAGTTCCAGCAGGTTCACAGCAAGACAGAAGAAGCTCTTGCGCCTCCCGTCATTATACTCTCTCAGCAGATAACGCAGTATTTCCACTTTTTCATCCAGAACAGCGCTGAATACTTCTATACCATCCCGGCGCAGACGTTCAAAGTCTCTCTGCACACTCCGGCAGGTAATAAATGAATCATAGGGTTCTGCCTTCGTATACTTTTCACATGGGTAATCAGGGCACAACCCGCAGTACTCCACTTTGCCATGCTCCTTTGCACATTTCACATAGACACAGGAGGGCCGCCCGCAGCCCGGACAGTGGTCGTTTTCGCTGATATGGTACATTGGGCACAGGCCGCAGCTCAGTCCGCAGAGGGCAAAGTGCGGGTACTCTCTCTTTTCATTTTTCATATGTATCCTCCATCTGGCATGTTTATTTTTCTTATCATACATCAGATAAACAGGAAATGCAAACTACGTTTATTATGTGGATTTTGCAAAGAAAACTTGACATATAATTTTAAAGGTATATAATAAATCTTGACAAGTACACTTGGCATCGCATTAAGCAATCGCCGCAAAATATACCAAATATAATACAGAGGTGGTCGTATGGAAAGAGATGAAATTCTGCGCAGAGCTCAAAGTAAAAAGCCAAATCAGCCCGATGAGATGGAACTTCAGATTGAACAGAAGGGATATGGTATCGCATCTTTCACTATGATAACATTATGTTTAATACTGATGATCATTAAAATGCTGGCCGGGCAGCCATGGTGGGATGTGTACGCTATATTCTTTTCAATGAAGACAGCACAGAGTGCCTACAAATATATAAAGCTGAAACGCCGGTCTGATCTCATAGTATCTGTACTGAACGGAGCTATGACAATTGCCCTGGTATTCTGTTATATTTATGAAGTCTTTTGACACAGGTGATATATGGACAATGATTTAGTATTGAAAAACCGGCTGAAAGCAGCCAGAGCAGAAAAAAATATTTCTCAGAGTGAGCTTGCAAATATGACAGGAGTCTCCCGGCAGACGATCAGTTCCATCGAGACAGGCCAGTTTAATCCTACAGCCAAACTGGCGCTTCTGATTTGCATTGCTCTTAATAAAAAATTTGAAGATCTCTTCTACTTTGAATAAATTAATTCAATCCTGCACGGTATTTAACTATACCGTATAAGCTGCCCGCTTAACCTCCGGTTAATTTTCTTGCCTGAAAGTTAACGCCGTTTCAATTGTCTGGCTTCTGTACAGTTGCTATAATAAAAGTATCGAAGTACTTCGCAAAACAACAAGGAGGTCATTTAAATATGAAAATCAATGAAATCATAAAGGAACGGCGCACAGCGCTTAACCTGACCCAGGAGCAGGTCGCCTCTTATCTGGGTGTGACAGCCCCCGCAGTAAATAAATGGGAAAAGGGAGGTACTTACCCCGATATTACCATACTTCCTGCACTGGCACGCCTGCTGGATACTGATCTGAATACACTGCTCTCTTTTAAAGAGGAGCTTACAAATCAGGAAATCAACTGTTTTTTAAACGAACTGACAACTGCTGCCTCTGAAAGAGGGATAGACGCGGCCTTTGATCTTGCCCGGGAAAAACTCCATGAATACCCCTCATGTGACAGTCTGACTCTGGGAACCGCCCTCACATTAGAGGGTACATTCATGCTTTACCAAAATGAATCTGTAAAACAGGAATACCTCAGCCTGGTGGAAACACTGTATGAACGGGCAGCCGGAAGCCAGGATATTGGCATCCGCAATCAGGCTATGGGAATGCTGGTCTCAAAATGTATGGAACGGAAGGAATACGACAAAGCAGAAAAAATGCTGATGGAAATCCCAGATGAAAATAGTTTTAACAAAATCGGGCTTCTGACAAAGCTCCATATGGCTAAAGGAGAATTTGCAGCTGCAGCAGAACTGACAGAGCGCAAGCTATTGTCCGAAGCATCTTTGATCGATTCCATGCTTTCCGTTCTGATCGATATTGCCTGGAAAGAGGGACGCACTGAGGATGCGCGGCAGATCGCCGATATTATCAGCCCTTTATCCAAACTCCTTGGACTATGGGATTACAATTCTTATCTGGGCCAGTTTGGACTCAGTGTTCTGGAAAAGGATGCCGATAATTTCATAAATACACTAAGTTCCATGCTTCCTGCTTTACTGCAGAAATGGGATATATCAGCTTCGCCGCTGTACAGGCACCTGGCCCAAAAGGAAGATTCCCAAAATCTGGGGAAAATGATGCTCCCCAAAATCATAGCAGATCTGGAAGACACTTCAGATCCAGAATATGATTTTCTCAGATCTTCTCCAAAATTCCAGGAATTTTTGAATTCTCTAAAGTCAAAGTGAAAATAAACTTAAAACAAAAATAGCCCCCAGCCGCAGGTGCTTTGATATTCCTCTTGTCCGCTTGACAAGGTAAATATCACTTCCTGCATAGCCGGAGGCTATTTATTATAATTCGGATCTTTGCTCATAATTCGGATTTCTGATTGTAATTCAGATCTTTGAACACTGTGTTAAAATCAGTCCGGAAAATTTCCACTAATGCAATCAATTCACCGACTCTTATACTGTAAGTGCCTGATTCCATCTGGGAATAAGCACTTCTTGTAACAGCAAAATTACGGAGCTGTAACTGAGCCGCCACTTGTTCCTGCGTCATCCTGGCTCCATTCCTCAGCTTTTTCAGATTTCCGCCTATGGAAAGCCCCTTTTCCTGTTTTATCTTCTGTTCCATAGAGTACTATCATACCTCTCTATCAATATTCCACACTGTTATCCCCATAATTAGTATTGATTTTAGTATAAAAATTAGGTACAATTGCAATAGATAGATTGCATTCTAAAATAAATACTCAAAATTTTGACCCGAACATGAATCTAAAAGTCACTCGATAATTTCTTTCACTGAATAGTATACAAAAAAAGAGGCAATGAAAAAAGTTCTTATTTTAGCACTATTACTTCTTATCATCAGCTGTACACCTCCGGATGCCGATCCTGGACCGCATTTCTCTATGGTCATATCAGCAGGAGACGAAATTATTTTATCTTACCGCAACGGTAAAGATGTTACGGAAGAAAACAAGCTTCAGCAGGCCAGGATTGAGAGCTCCATCAGCCAATTTCTCAACCGCAGCAGGTCAGATCTGGAATTTAAAGCATTCTGCATGCTGGAAGATGACGGAATGACAGTAGAAGTAACGCTCGATGACGTCTCATACACATTTATATGCAGTATGGCCGGGGACATCATCAATGTAGGCCGGACTGATAATAAAAGATTTGGTATTAGAGGTGGAATAAATACCTAGTTAGCCGTATAAAACATTACTACCTTGCCACCTTCTGGGTGACTTATGTTATAATATGCTTAGATATAGCATAAATGGAGGTACCACATGAATTGCAGCATAAGATCACTTTATCTGTGTGTCCTGAACATGGACAGAGCCATTTCTTTCTACGAAAAATTCTTTGAACGTCCAGTAGATGAAAAAAGTGAGCTATACAGTGTCTTTGACATTAACGGATTTCGGCTGGGGCTGTTTGCATTTGAAAAGATGAATGAACACCATATATTTGGAAGCAACTGCCTGCCCAGTATAGAGGTTGACACACCCGACATACTAAAAGAAAAGCTGAAAGGCCTGAAAATTGTTTTCCCTCTCACTCCGATTGGCAGTAACTGGGTTTCAGAATTTGAGGACAGTGAGGGAAACCATATCGAACTTACCGCCCCCATGAATCATGCTCACGGAGGAAACTGCTAAATGAATACACGGGAGTTTATCAATGATTATTGGAGATATGTGGCAGCTCAGGATGAACAGAACCTGCGGGGCTGCTTTCTGAAAGATGCCGTTGTCCAGTGGCATTGTACAAATGAGAAATTTACTGTTGAAGAATTTATAAGGGCCAACTGTGAATATCCAGGCAGCTGGAACGGTGAAATCGAACGTTATATACATATTGACAATATAGTAATAACAGCTGTCCGCGTATGTACAGACGATATGTCTTTCCATGTCTCTTCCTTCTTTTATCTTGAAAACGATAAAATCAGGACACTTGATGAATACTGGGGAGATGACGGGGATGCCCCTGAGTGGAGGCAGAAAATGAAGATAGGAAGCGTAATTAAGGAATCATAGAAAGAAGGTAATAATATGTTATGTCATTTGCGGGTAGATGAAAGCTCCCCACTCTGTACAAGATCCAATCAGGGGCAGATTTGTACAGAGTAATATAATTGCCCACATTGGATTTTGTACTTATAGGGATAAAAAAATTAATTAATCCTATGAGGAGATTTTCCAATGAAAACAAATACTTTTAAACGTTTTGTAATTTTCTGGTTCAGCCAGTCTGTTTCACAGCTGGGAAGCTCGATGACCAGTTTTGCGCTCATCATATGGTCTTATTCACAATCACAGTCAGCTTTGTCAGTTTCTCTGATGGCTTTTTGCTCTTATCTGCCATATGTGGCGGCAAGTATTTTTGCCGGTACACTTGTGGACAGGCACAGTAAGAAGGCCATTATGCTTCTGACAGATCTGGGTGCGGCGCTTTGCTCCGCCGGGATATTTATCTTATTGAATACAGGCGGATTGAAACACTTCTATATCTATGGTGTGAATTTATGTATCGGACTGATGAACTCCCTGCAGTCACCCGCCCAGTCGGTTGCCGTTGGCTTGCTGATACCTGAGGAGAAACGCTCACAGGCCAGCGGAATGGATTCCTTTGCCGGCAGCCTCATTACGGTAGTATCACCTGTCCTTGGGAGTGCACTCCTGGCTGCCGGAGGGCTGGGCCTTGTCTTAATCACAGACTTGCTGAGTTTCCTCTTTGCTTTCGTAGTCCTGTTTTTCTTTATCACCATTCCGGAGACACATACTGACAATATGAAGCAAACTGGAATATTTAAAGACAGTCCACAAGAGAGAAAGAAATCCGGCGGTGTTTTTTCTGGATTTAAGGAGGAAATCGTTTTTCTAAAGGAGCATAGAAGCATACGCAGCCTGATCCTCTCTATGGCCGCCATAAACTTCTTCTCATCACTGACATACGAAAATATACTTGGCCCCATGATTTTGGCCCGGAGCGGCTATAACAGCCATGTACTTGCTGCCGTCAATGCAGTACTTGGCATTGGCGGGATAGTGGGTGGTCTGATCGTATCGTTTTGGAGGGCTCCGAAAAATCCGCTCAGGATGATCTATTTTTCCTCAGCCATCTCTTTCCTTCTCGGTGACATGCTAATGGGATTTGGACAAAACTGTTTCTTGTGGTGCGCGGCAGGAGCTGCTGCCAGCCTCCCAATACCCTTTGTGATGGCAGGTCAGCACATGCTCCTGTATAAAGAGGTCCCTGTGGAAATCCAGGGGCGGATTTTCGCAGTCCGCAGCGCTCTCCAGTTTGGCACTATACCCGCTGCAATTCTTTCAGGAGGATTTCTGGCAGACTATGTGTTTGAACCCTTCATGCACTCAGGTTCAGCACCAGCCATGCTCCTGGAGCAGTTCGTGGGTCCAGGTCCGGGCAGCGGCATGGCTGTCATGTTCCTGTGTACAGGCATATGCGGATCTGCAATAAGCGTGCTGGCCTGTCACTGCAGCTGCAAGTTCAGATGAGCCTTATACATTTCTAAGATAAAAATCATATTCCGGAGGATAAAAGAATGAATGTACGTATAACAGTGTTAAAAACAGAACTCTACAAAGATATAGCCGATGAATATCTGTCAGAAGGCAGTCTGGCAGGTCCCTGTCCTATCCTGAAGGAAGGGGATTCCTTCCTGTACAGGTCAGACGAGGAGGCAGTTATGCCAAAAGGCTTATGCCCCTGGGCATGGATCGACCTCTATCCGGATATTGCCAAAATGTCCATAGAAAGAGCCGCCCGCAAACCAGGACAGGAGTATTGGTACAAATATGCCGATAAATCCATATCCTGCTGCAGGGACGGGGTACGGCCTGTCGTGTTCCTCCTGGAACGAACAGGGGACGAAGCGTAACATTTCAGCCTTCCTCTGTTCCGTCAGATCCTCTGCAGCTTCCATTTTCCCTTAATGTAGCGCACGGTAAAGCATATGGCCCTGAACAGCCAGTCTATTGTCATGGCTACCCATACTCCGAAGACTCCCATTCCCAGGAACTGTCCCAGCAGATAGCTGAATGCTATCCTGAAGGTCCACATGGAAATGATGGAGATGACCATTGTAAAACGCACGTCATTGGACGCCCTGAGGGTGTTTGGCATTGAAAAGGACATGGGCCATATAGTGACGCAGCAAAGGGCATGGTAAATAATGATCTGTGTGGTGATCCTGCCTGTGAGTTCCGACAGGTTATATATCTTTATGATAAACGGCAGAGCTGCCACCACAAGGATATTCATTCCCACCATGCATATGTAAACAAGCTTTATAAGCTTCTTCGTGTACATTTTAGCCTGATCATAATCATTTGCGCCCACACACTGTGAAACAACTGTGAGGATTGCAAATCCCACTGCCATACCCGGCAGTATCTGGAACATTGCTATCGTATTTGAGACTGCGTTTGCGGCTATAGATGCTGTCCCAAAGGTTGCAACCAGGCTCAGGACAAGGATCTTGCCCAGCTGGAACATGCTGTTCTCCAGCCCGTTAGGTACTCCTATATGCAGGATCTTCTGAATCATCCTTCTGTCCGGCTTCCAGGAAAACGGTTTGCTGATATGTACCTGCTGGTTCTGTCTGCGAAGAAGGGCCATGATCAGGGCTGCGGCCGCTATCCTGGATACGAGAGTCGGGATTGCAGCGCCTGCGACACCCAGCTTCAGGCCGAAGATCAGAACGGCATTTCCTGTGATATTAATGGCATTCATCATCATTGATGTCTGCATGGAGATTTTTGAGTTCCCCATAGACCTAAAAAGCGCTGCTCCGCAGTTGTACAGAGCAATAAACGGGATAGACGCCGTCACGATCAGCAGATATGTCTTTGCATGTCCCATGACATCAGCCTCTATACTTCCGAAAACTCCGTTCAGGATCAGGTTCTGCCCTGCGTACATGACAGCCATGACTCCCACTGACAAGATCAGTGTGAAGATCACCAGCTGGTCCGCCGCCCTGCAGGCATCCTCTTCCCTCCTGTGCCCTATGAACTGCCCTGCCACCACGGCTCCGCCTGTGGCCAGGGCAGCAAAAATGTTGATCATCAGCACCATCACAGTGTCAACCAGGGATACGCCGGAGACTGCCGCCTCCCCCACGCTGGCAATCATAACAGAGTCGGCCATCCCCACTGTCACTGACAGCAGCTGCTCGATTATCAATGGTATGATCAGCTGGCGCAGCTGTTTATTTGTAAACATCATTTCTTTTCATCCTCCAATTCTATGCTTATCCTATGGCTGTATCCGGAAACTCCCGGGCATATCATTTTCTTCCAGATGTTCCTTAATAACTGACCACTCTTCCTTCAGCCGTTCCAGAGAAAAAGCGGCATTGGCAGGGCTGGTGGACGGCAGCTTTATACAGCTTCGTCCCGCCGCGGGCAGTAAATATTTCTGATACAGCTGCCAGGCCTTACCTCCGTTTGCATATATCTGCCGGATATCCGCCTTCTCTAAAATGACAGACAGGTCTGCCGGAACTACATTTCTGATAGAACTGTCACTGGAACCTATGATGTCACAGCTGTCAATCACATCCCAGATACTGATCTTGCTGTCCTTTAAGAATCTTATCTTCTCTTCTGTGCCCACAGGCGTATCAGCTCCTGTAACAGCTGCCAGGACCTTCCAGAATCTGTTCTGGGGATGTCCGTAGTAAAATTCATTCTCCCTGGATTTGACTGACGGAAAGGTTCCCAGGATCAGGATTCTGGACTTGCCGTCAAACACTGGTTCAAATGTATGGTGCAAATGTTCATATTCTCCCATTTATTAATCCTCCTCCCAAAATTATAGCCCTTTTTAACAGGTGATGCAACAAAAGGCTGACAAAAAGGCACTGTCCGGCCATAGACCTGATACAGTGCCTTTGTCAAGAAAGACTGCTTTATATCCTTAAGCTGCCACGAATTTGGAAATTTCTTTCCTCAAGTCATCGCAGTTTTCTTCATAAACTTTTAATTCAATCTGGTTTTTGAGGCCAATACTCATGATTCCCAGTACAGATTTGGCATCTACGATGATCCTGCCTTTTTTCAGATCCATCGCATATGGATATTTTTCTACTGTATTAACAAAATCTAATATCTCTGACGGACTGTTAAAAACTACCTTTAAATTATTCATTATCTATATCTCCTTTTCAATCTAATATATAAGTAATATCCCCGATATTGTGTTTTATTCATCTGTTGTTGATAAAATACCATATCCTTTCCAGAAAAGGAGGAGTAAATATTTTAGATAAGTAGAAAATTTTAATCAGTTTCGACATAAAACCGCATCAGACGACGCAAAATGATACTCCGCCCCTGTGTCTACAGGCATCAGGTGTTCATTTTCCTGTATTCTGCCGGCAGCATCCCCGTCTCATCCCTGAATACTTTGCTCATATATTTAGGATCGGAGTATCCCGCCAGATCTGCTATCTGGTTCAGCTTGAGAGTGGAGTTCACCAGCAGCTCCTTCACCTTCTCGATCCTGCATTTCCTTATGGTCTCTGAAAAGGTGGTGCCTGTCTCCTTTTTAAACTGTGTACTCAGGTATTCCTCCGATACATGCAGCTTCCTGGCTATTTCCTCCAGGGTTACACCCTGGTTATAATAATCCTGTATCATCTGCTGCGCCCTCTGTACCATAGCGCTGACAGTCAGGCTCTCCTCCCCTTCTCCGGTTATCACCACCTTTACAAAAAACTGGCGCAGTGCATCTCCGATCTGGTACCAGGTCACTGCTCTTGAGATCGTCTGAAGCATATTCTGGGCAGAGAGCTCTTCCTGAAGATTCCCATATTCCTTTGCGGTATTTAAGACAGCAAAGCAGTATCTCAGACATGCCTCCTTGATCTCTTTGGGGTGGAATCTGCCCTGCCTGCATCTCTCCTTAAACTCGAAGTAGCTCTTTTTAAAAGTTTCCTCATCCCTTTTGATAATAGCCTGTCTTGCCTGTGTCTCCAGTTCCAGGGGATACTTCATAGGGGCTGTTTCCAGTTCTCTTATCCTGGCGGGCGTGATCAGACTGCCTTCTTCAATCACCAGATTCCATTCCAGGTCCTGGCGCATCTGCCTGATGGCTGTTTCCATCATTCCAAGTCCCCCGGCCTCCTGCCACATGCATACCACAGGCCTCTTTAAGCTGCCCCGCAGCATGGGGACTACAGCTTTCTCGAAGTAGGAACACAGCTTTTCCCCGTCCTCAGGTTTATACAGGACTGCCACGAATTTACAGCGGCTTGGAAATTCCAGAAGGTGCATAGAAAATTCACTGCTGTGCCTGCCCACCTCCTCCAAAAGCTGTCTTGCCTGTGCCTTCTGGGACTCATACCCTTCACCCAGCCACACAAGGAACAAATAGAGTCTGTCATTCAGCTTCAATTCATATTTGTCTTCTATCAGCCTTCCCATCTGCTCATCTATGGTCAGCTGTCCGGTAAGGCAGCCCATAAAAATATTGTCCAGGGTCAGGATGCTCTCCTTGCTCTGCTCTTTTTCAAGGGATGACCGGATCTGGCTGAGCGCCTTTTTTAGCTCCGGTATTTTTATTGGTTTTAAAAGATAATTCTCTATCCCCAGCTCGATCGCCCTCCTGGCATATGTAAATTCTGAATATGCGCTGAGCACAAGAGCCTTGCATGTGATCTTCTCCTTTCTGATTATCTCCAGCATCGTCAGGCCGTCCATATCAGGCATTTGGATATCCAGTATGACAAGATCCGGCCTTGTCTTCCTGATGACGTCCAAACCCTCCTTTCCATTTGAGGCCATTCCTGCCACCTCGTACCCGGGATCGATTTTTTTCAAGATCCGGCCCATACCCTCCCGTATAGGCGCTTCATCCTCTACAATCACTATTTTCATTCAGATTTCCCCCCATTTCTTCCAGAGGAATAAAGAGATGCACTCTTGTATACCTGCCGGCCCTGCTTTCAAAAAACATGTCAGCCCTGTCACCATAATACAGTTTTAATCTTTTCCTGACGTTGGCAACTCCCAGGTGCTCCCCTTCATCTCCTGTCTCTTTATTAAGTTCCTCCACCTTGTTCTTACTCATACCCCTCCCATTATCCTCTATAATGATATGCAGCTGTTCTTCCAGCTTTTTTATGGAAATTTTCAGTATACACTCCCCTTCTATATTGTACAGACCATGCTTGATAGAATTTTCCACAAATGGCTGCAGAAGCAGCTTATGTATCCTGCATTCCAGCAGGCCGTCCGGCACGTCTATGATCGTATTCAGCTTCCGCCCCAGTTTTGCACTCTGAAGAAGCATGTACTCATCCAGCCAGTACAGCTCCTTTTCAATTGTTGTCTCCCCGCCTGCATTTCTCACTGTGTAACGCAGGATATCAGCCAGGGCGCCCACCATCCCACTTATTTCATACTCTTCTTTTTCAATGGCCTTCCAGTTGATAGTGTCAAGTGTATTATACAAAAAATGAGGGTCGATCTGCGCTTCCAGGGCAGAGATCTCCGCATTCTTCTGTTCCACTACAGCCTGTTTTACCTGGCCCACCAGCGCATCTATCTGCTCCACCATCTCGTTGAATCCCGAATATATCTTTTTCATTTCACTCGTTATCCCCTGGTTTATAGTGAGCCTGGCGCCAAAGTCTCCTTTTTCCACGGTTTCCATGGCATCCACCACATTATCAAGAGATTTGAGTACAGGCCTTGTTGCAAAATAGACTATACCAAGGAGGGCTGCCATTATCCCCACCCCTATAAATACCCAGAAGAGCGCCTGCTCTCTCACTGTCTTACTGTACACATCGAGAGAGTGGAAGTTGTAGATGTTCCAGCCGCTTGTCTCATTCCTTCTGGATGTAACAAGCATATTTTTAGTTGGAATATCATTTATATTTTTTCCTATATCTTCATTATCAGGGGCGCTGATGATCATATTTCCCCGGCACAGGTATATACTCTTCCCTTCCCCGGGATCAAGCGCCTTTTCCAGGATCTCCTCATTGATGCTCATCACCACTGTTCCCAGCTTTTTATGTATATTCCGGTAATCCACCAGATTTCTTGCTATCTGGATAAGATAGATATTATCCTCATTCCTTTTCAGAGGGACTGTGACGGCATAATAATCTTCGGCCGCATTTATATCCGGTACCCTGACTTTAGATGCCCACTGGGCATTTGAGGAGGATGAAGCCAGCCTGTCATAGTAGATGACCTTCTCATCTCCTGCTGTACGCAGCGTGATCCCCACAACTCCGTCATTTCTGTTGCAGATGTGGCTCAGTTCCCGCCGCAGCTTTCCTGTATTAACGTCTTTATCATCCACGCCCTCGTTGACAGATTCCACAATCTCCACAATACTGTCATCCGTGCAGAAATCATACAGGATTGTTTTGTACTTATCCAGTACCATATCCAGCACCTGGTCTGCCTTCTCCAGATTGCTTTCAATCTGCATTTCAAGAGTCTCCTGCATATTTGCCTTTAAACGCAGAATGGAAAACAGCGCCATGAGCAGCATAGGCAGAACAACTACTGTAAGGAAGGCCGGGATCAGCACCTGTCTGAGCGTTATCTCCCTTTTCATCGGCTTTCCTCCCTGATGTCCCTTATCTTACGGGCTGCTTCTGCAAGTATCTCCCCCTGTTCTCTTTCGCCTATAATCACATTCTCCATGGTTTCTGCCAGGATAAGTGAGATCCTTGGCCACTCAGGTGTGATCTCCCTGGTCCTGGCAGTTTCTAACAGCTCTATACTCTTTTTCTGGAGAGGGTCGTTCTTAAACTGACCGCTGATTATATCTTTCCTGCACGACATCACCCCAAGACCATCAATATATGACGCCATCCTGTCCCCATCGTTCAGATACCGTAAGAACTCAACAGCTTCCTGCTGGTGTTCTCCCGGTGTCACTGCCAGTATCTCTCCCCCTGCTGCCGCCACATGCTGCCCGTCTGAGGGCACAAAAGTCACACCAAAATTCAGCTCAGGATTGGAATTCTCCAGCGCGCCTATAATAGAGGTTGTATTTATCATCATTGCAAGCTTTCCGTCTGCAAACTGGTTCTTCACATCTCCCAGGGTCATATTCATATTTTCCCTGCTCATGGCGCCGTCTTCTATAAGCTGTGCAATAAATGAGAAGGCCTTAGCGCTGTTTCTGGAATTTATATCAGTCACATGGCCTCCCATAGACCACAGTACGGGCAGAAAGCAGTAAACGCTCTCTTCACTTTTTACAGCAGCCATGCCAAATCCATAGTGCTCCTCATCTGTCAGCGCATGGGCTGCCCTGCGGAAATCCTCCCATGTTTCAGGGACATCCACATGTGCCTCCTCCAGCATGTCCTCATTGTAAAACAAAGCAGTACAGTTGAGTCCAAATGGCATCCCGTATATCCTGTTTCCCACTGTACAGGGCTTTAAGGCAACCTCCTGATAATCCTGAAGCCCTTCTATCTCATCTGTCAGGTCCACAAACGGCTGGGCATCATACAGAAACTGAAAATCTGATGAGTCCACGATAGCCACATCCGGAGCACGCCCGTCCGCCATAGCCAGCACAAGCTCCTTCTTAAAATCTTCATCCGGAATATATTTCACCTGCAGGCTGATATCTTCCCTGCTCTCATTAAACCCCTTCACAAGCCCGTCCAGAGTTTTCTGATGGCTTGGAGTATCCCAATAACACCACAGTACCATCTCTTCCTTCTCTGTCTCCGTCTGCACTGCTTCCTTTACACAGCCGGACAGGCTGCTGCAGCCTGCCAGCCCCGCCGAAGCCAGAACCGAAACTGCTGCCACTGCAATATATATAAGTCTTCTTATGTGTTTAACACTCATAAAGCGTTTACTCCTCTCTGTAAAACCAGATCTATTCCCGCTATATGGCTATTATAAATTGGATTGTATACAATTGCAATGTGAAATCCCTGGCGGCACTGCGCTTCATGTAAACAGCAAAATTCGCCGTTTCGCGCTGCAGCCCTCGGGATTTTCGTGCAAAATACGCACGAAAACACCTCGCGGGAATAAAAAAAACTGCCCATGGAATGCGGTATAAGCCTTCCGGACAGTATTCTTTTTTGTAACTATTCAGTACCCTTTGTCCTGCGAAGATATAACTATACACCGCAGAGCGGTAGCGCCAGGTACTGAACAGCTACTCTCTTTTAATGCTGGTGAAGATATTTCTCCCTTGTAGCCAGTCCCCCTCTTATATGACGTTCTGACTTATTGACCTCCAATACCTTCCTGGCTTCCCTTGCCAGTCCGGGATTCGTCTGTGAAAGACGCTCCGTTACATCCTTATGTACCGTACTCTTGCTGATTCCAAACTTATTCGCTGCCTGCCTCACTGTTGCTTTCGTTTCAATAATATAATTGGCAATCTCTACTGCCCGCTCTTCGATATAATCTTTCAAAGGATAAGCCTCCGAAGATGCTGTTTTTACAGTGTATGCTTGACAATTAGCGAATATGAATCAGACATTATCGTGCGAAACACGCCCATCCGTAAGGATGTCGCCATCTCCATGACAGGAATCCTTCCAATATAGATTTATATTTTCCATATTCTCCAAAATCCTATCAGCTATTTCAATATGGACATATACTTCATTTAATATATGCTTGCTATATCTTAAATAGGTACCTTGTGTTTTCTTCACTATAAGCTCTGTAAAGTACCTTTCCCAACTGAGATATTTACTGCTCTCCGCATAATCATATGGTGCATCTAAAAATGCTGGAAGCTCACTGTCATGAATGACACCTGATTTCAAAATCAGCCACTCAAATGATTCAGGCAGATACAGGACAATATCTTCCCGAATCTCCATCAGCTTTATCACTTTTTCCATTTCTGCACCAAATGCCGCCCCATCTGCAATGACCAAAATCTTACCGACATTATGCTTCGTGAGATATGAAAATATATTAGACTTCCCTTTCGCAGAAATGCATTCTAATCTCCGCTTTTTGCATATAGTATAAAAAAACTGATATCCCGAATTAGCATCTTCTGTGAGCACCGTATCTGGCCTAACCTCATTTAAAAAGTTACCTTTGCCATACAACTGGTACAATTCATTATATGTCTGTTTAAGTGATCCATATTTGCCAGAATTTCTAATACCATATATTTCATTCACACTATATGGCAGAGTGGAAAGACTTTCTCTGGTAACAATAACATAATAATTATCAGTCTTTTGAAGTTCTGACGCAAAATCCTTTGATGAAACAAATCCGCTTACCTCATCGATAAATACAATACTGTTTTTAATAGACGCTAATTGCATCTTCCAATTTCTTCCTTCCAGCACAACACAGCTCTTATTGCACTGCAATTTTATTCCACTTTCCACTCCATTTTCATAATATTCACGTACCATATCCACTAATACTGTCTTCCCAGTGGCACTGTCCCCGCGTATTATAGTAATATTTCTTTTAATTTCAAAATCATATCGAATCCTTTTGTTTTGGATTATAATTCTATATTTTCCTGTCATATATATATCACCTATACAAAATGTCCGGCAATCGGAATCAACTCTTTCATACTATGCACTATTTGATTCGTATTTAAAATACGAATTGAAAACACACCTTTGCCAAAATCCATCAGATGCCTGAGATTAATGGTGATATCCTGCTGTTCAGCTATCTTCAATATCCACTTGGCACAGTTGTCTCCACAAGCTGAAGCGTTAAACACCTTATATGGCTCATTCTTGATCAAAATTAGTGTCTTTACACCTCCAGACAAATTGGTTGCCGGTATCTTTCCCAATACCGGGCTGTCTATCACTCCGCTGTCCAGCACCTCCGACTTATCAATATCCAAGATCATCTCTTTTGCCTGAGCATCTGTAATCCAGTTATCTTCATATACATTTTTAAAATAAACCGAAGTATTGAAAATAGCGTCCGGCATATCGCCATAACATATGTTTAACATAACAACTCGCTCCTCTACACATTTTTATTTTCTAATCTTACAAAATTTTGGCAATTCATCCCTCAACCTGTAGAG
The DNA here is from genome assembly GCF_024622195.1 of Murimonas intestini. Lineage (NCBI taxonomy): Bacteria > Bacillati > Bacillota > Clostridia > Lachnospirales > Lachnospiraceae > Murimonas > Murimonas intestini. The sequence goes on along the minus strand of NZ_JANKBI010000016.1, from coordinate 87,042 downwards.
GTGGGAGGATTCCTCAATTATTTTGTTGAACATAATTAGTATATCACCAATATCTGAAAATAAATAGACAAATAATCTGCAACCTGCTAAAAGCCGGTACACCCATTGGTATACCGGCTTTCGTAATTATCCTGTTCAAAGAATGTTCTTTTTCTTCCCCGTCTTCCCAAGCTTTGCCTCATACTCCTTATTAGCCTTCCTGTTTCTGAAGAATCCGCCGATCACCCTGCCGGCGCCTCTGAAGAAGTGTCCGTTTACTATGGTGAGCATTCCTTCTACCATTTCTCTGCTGACCATACCTCCTGTCATTTTTGCTATGCCGCGGAAGGGCATATTGTAGATGAAGAGAATATTCAGGTCTGGTTTTCCGGCTTCCTCACTCTTTTTCTTCATGGCTGTGAGACGATTATAGACCAGCCTTGCCAAAGCGCTTTTTGCATAAAACATCTGGCAGATGGCATCGTTTGGCCCAATCTCCCCTGACCATTTGCCTGACGGGATCCCATGGCCCAAAAGATTCCTGAATTCATCATCATGGATGCTCTGCACCAGTCCGGTATAGTAGTACGGAAGCTGGGCCGGGTTATACGGATATATATCTGTAGTCCCCTCAACGTGAAGTTTTCCTCTCAGGCGGATGTCACTCACGCTTGCTCCAGCCATGATATCGTAATCGCCCATCTCTATTTCCCATTGATCAGTCTTTACATTCCAGTAGCGGAAAGTCTTGTCGTCAAATGGAATCTCAACAGTCCTGCTCTCACCTGCTTTTAGATAAACTTTTTTAAAGCCTTTCAGCTCTTTTTCCGGTCGGAACACAATGGCATTGTGCAGTCCCACATACAGCTGGACAACCTCTGCCCCATCATATTTTCCTGTGTTTTCCACAGTGAGGGAAATACCCTTTTCACTGATCTTAAGATCAGAATATGTAAATTCCGTATAAGATAAACCAAAGCCAAAGGGATACTGCACCCGTACCCTGCTTGTATCATAGTAGCGGTAGCCAACATAAATGGACTCCCTGTATTCGGCCGTCCTTTCTGTACCTGGAAAATACCTGTAGGCAGGCGTGTCTTCATAGCGGATGGGATAGGATTCGCTCAATCTTCCCGAAGGATTCTCTTTGCCTGTGATCAGGTCCAGCATGGCGGATGCTCCCGCCTCCCCTGAAAGAAAACCGTGCAGAATAGCTTTGCAGCTGTTCTGCCATGGCATTTCAATAGCTGAACCGGCACTTAAGATCCCTATCACATTTTCATTCACCTTTACCAGGGCTTCTAAGAGCTCAATCTGGTTTTGGGGAATCCGCATATGCGCGCGGTCCATTCCCTCTGATTCACTGATTTCATCTAAACCGAAGCAGTATAAAACAGCATCCGCATTCCGGGCAATATCAAGGGCTTCCTTCTGAAGCGCCGCGTCCGCCTCGCCTGTGCGAATATAGCCTCTTGCCATGCCAACTGTCTGCAGTTCATAATTTTGGATGATTTTATCCATAGATTCCACATGGATGGCATTCACAACCGATGAACCTGCTCCCTGGTACCGGGGCTTTGCTGCAAAATCACCGATCAGAGCAACCTTTGTCTTTGCCGGCAAAGGCAGAATATTGTCTTCATTCTTTAAAAGGACTGCACTTTCCGCTGCCGCCCGTCTGGCCAGCCCGTGATGTGCCTTCTCATCAAAGGAGGTTTTTTTGCTCTTTGCCTGTTCCGTCAAATACAGCACAGCATCCAGCAGCTCATCCACACGGGCATCTACTGCCTCAGCCAAAAGCGTACCATCCTCCACAGCCCTTACGATCTCTCTTGCAGAATCCAGACCGGGGTTGGGCATCTCCACATTGGAGCCTGCCTCCACACCTTTTACATGGTCATTGGAGCCGCCCCAGTCTGTGACCACTATACCGTCAAACCCCCACTCATCGCGAAGAATATCCTGCAATAAATGGCTGTTCTCATTGGCATAAGTACCATTTACCTCATTGTAGCTGGTCATTATGGCCTTTGCCTTTCCTTCTTTCACGGCAATCTCAAATCCTGTCAGATATATTTCCCGGAGTGTCCTCTCGTCCAGCACTGCATTCATTGCCATACGCCTGAGCTCCTGGCTGTTTACTGCAAAATGCTTGGGACATGCAGACAATCCCTGGCTCTGAATGCCTTTTACATAAGAAGCCGCCATCTTTCCCGCCAGATAGGGATCCTCTGAAAAATACTCAAAATTACGCCCGCACAGCGGGCTTCTCTTTATGTTAAGCCCCGGCCCCAGCAGGATATTTACATCCTGCGCCAAAGCCTCTTCCCCCAGCGCCCGGCCTATCTCTTCGCCAAGGCTTTCATCCCAGCTGTTGGCCACAGATGCCGCCGTGGGAAAACAGGTGGCAGGAAGGGATTCATTCAATCCCAGATGATCCCCCGCCCCGGCCTGCTTCCGGATTCCGTGAGGCCCGTCCGAAAAGAAAACTGACGGGATATTCAGGCGCTTTAGATCCCTGCTCTCCCACTCACCTTTTCCGCTCAGAAAAGCGGCCTTTTCCTCCAGCGTCATTTTATTGATTATCTCTTTATACTTTAAATTTTTCACCTGTTTTCATATCCTCTGGTATCATCCACGTCCCGCACCATCTCATTCCCGGGATATCAGTATCCTCAGCTCAAACCATCCGTCTTTTGCCTGGACGGTGACGGAACCACTATATTTTTCAACAATTGTTTTAATGCTCTTCATGCCGTATCCATGAAATTTTTTATCCAGCTTTGTTGTCTTCGGCATTCCATTTTCAAATTCCAGGGTACCCTCATAGCAGTTTTCCACCTTGATGCGCAGAAAATTTTTCTGCCGTGACACTACCATGTGTATCAGCCTTTTTTCAGGATCCGCAATCTTTTTCACGCTTTCAATGGCATTATCCAGCGCATTTCCAAACAGCGCCGTGATATCCATAGGATGCATAAATTCAATTGCCTCTCCGTCCGCCACACATGTCAGGCTGATCCCCTGATTCTGGCACTGAAGCGTTTTCGCTGTCAGAATAGTGTCCAGAACCTTGTTTCCTGTCTTATTCTGTGCCTCATATAATTTAATCTCCTGCTCCATCTGATTCAGGTAGGTTTCCTTCTCCCTGTCATCTATGGATGAGCGCAGAAATGCGATCTGGTGCTTCAGATCATGATACTTCTGATTGACCAGGGCAATGCTTTCCTCAGAGATCTTGTAGTTTTCATACTGTGAGTGGAGCATATTCTGCAGATATGCATTTTCGAGTTTTACGTTTATTTCCTGTATCTGCATATGATATGCAAACAGGATCCCCACTCCTCCCAGATCCACAAGGGTGCGGATAGTAAACATCTCAGCCGGGAACTGGCTGCTGAAAGGCGTGTTTGAGAAAACATAGCTCATATTGCTCATCATATAAACAAGCAGCAGCAGAAAAACAGTGACCCTCAGTTCCCTGCCGCTTATATGCAGTTCTTCGTTTTCTTTCCTGTAACTCCGCTCCAGTAAATACATGACACCAAATACGCTGCCGTAGGAAACTGTCAGAAACAGCAGATTCCATACCATATTAAGCTCCAGCTCCCAGTTCATCAGGCCGAAATAAAACAGCTGCCAGTCAAGAGAAGCAGCAAGCTCTCCCAGGATAAATACCCTGGTGCAGAAGTAGGCTGATTTTTTCCAGTCCATATCACAGCAGGTATGGATAGACAGCCAGAGTATCCCTATCTCAGCCAGAACACAGGGAATAAACCACTTTACCGCGATCTGGTCGGTGGCGATCATAAAAACAAGCAGCAAAACGGCAAAGCCTGTCTGGGCTGCCGCACGTCTCTTTCCGGTCAGCCGCTTTTTATTAAGGCTGATATACAGGCTGCTGCTGAAAATATAGGCAAGGGCATAATAGATGCCCGGCGTATTATTTAAATCTGGCGTAACCTGCAGCACTATTTGCTCACCTCGTTCATATAATCATTCAGCGCTTCTAAAAACGCTTTTCTCTTCCCGCGGCTTACCTGGATCCACTCATTTCCAACAAGGGCATCGGAGTTCTGGACAGCCTCAACGTATTCCAGATTCACAAGATAACACTTGTTGCACCTGAAAAACCCGTGCTTTTTAAGATCATTTTCTACTTCAGACAGGGAGCCTTTAGTCATAAAATCCTCCTCACCTGTGTGATAAACAAGATCGTGGTCCTGTACCTCAATATATGTAATCTCCGAGATATCCAGTTTTTTCAGTCTTCCCCTGTTGGAGATGACCACATATTTCTTTGCACGCTTTTTCATTCTTGCCAAAGCGCGGTCCAGCCTCTGGGTAAATGCATAGTAGCTGACTGGTTTTAGCACATAGTCCAATGCGTCTACGGTATAGCCCTTTATGGCATACTGGGGCATATTTGTAATGAAAATGATCACCACCTCTGTATCCAGCTTCCTGATACTCTCCGCCGCCGTCATTCCATCCATAAAAGTCATTTCAATATCCATGAATATGATGTCATAGCACGCTTTATATTCTTCTGCAATTTCATCTCCGTCTGTGAATACGGAAATCTGGAATTTTTCTTTACTTTCCTGCTCGTATTTTTTCAGGTAACCTAACAGTTCCTGACGATACTGGGCGTCGTCCTCCACCAATGCGATCCTGATCATCTTCTTCTCCCTATTTCAAACTATACACCTCCGTGCATCCCATAATTCAGATCCCTGCGGATGGGCGTGCTTCGCACGATAAGGTATAAAATTTCGGCAGCGGCTCAGATTTCCTGCTGAGCCGTTACACGTTTCGCTTCACAGCTATTATACCAAAGATGACATTTTATATAAAGGACGATTTCCAGTTAAAGTTCACATACCATAACGGTTATTATTATGCCTTCTTCCTGGCGGCAATGGCTGCCTGCTCCTCCGGAAGTTTTTTCTCTATAGTGAAGAACAGGATCAGAACAGCACAGATCACATAGGCGATGGTTTCCACCCATATATAGCTGGCTGATATAGCCGTCTGGGCTGCTGCCGTCTGTCCTGCGATCCCCATGGCCACATCCACGTTCTGGTCATAGCCGCTCATTCCCAGGACGGCGCTGAAGATGGAATTGCAGATGGGGGTTCCCGCCACCATAATAGAGCTGTAGATGGACATGGTCAGGCCGTCTGTCCTGATGCGGCTCTTGTATTCAATATGGTCGATTACATCTGCAAGCAGTGCCAGTATCATATAACATGCTGGAGCAGAACCAAGACATTTCAGTCCCACACCGATGGCAACAGGTACGATCTGGCCATTTCCTATGATGGCAACGACACCTCCGGCAGCACCCAGGAGCATTCCGCCCATGCATACGATCCTCTTCCCATATTTATTGCACAGGGGAACAACAGCAATTGCCGCCAAAGCCATGGGAACAGCCCCCATGATAGAGAGAAGGGATTGGGAAGCTCCCCATGCATCAGCTGTCCCAAAAAAGGAATTGTCAAGGACCCATTTACAATAGTAAGACATGGAACCGTTTTTCATGGCTCCGCTCCACTGAAAGCCCACATAAAAAAACATAACGATCCACCATGTCTTTTCGCTGACAACAGCCTTAAGCTGGGTGGCCAGTGACGGCGCCGCCCCTTTTCCTTCTTCCTCTGCACCCTTTTTTTCCAGCTCCTCTGTCACACGCTCTCTTGTGAACATATACTGCAGATAGATGGTTAGTGCTGAAAAAACAGCAATTGCCAGCATGGCCATAAACCACAGATTCTGATCTTCCTTTAAAGCAAAGGAGACAAGAACCGGAAACACCATGGAACCTGCGCCCATGACACCAAGGCCCGCTACATTTGTAAATGACGCAAGGGCGCCTCTCTGCTTGCTGTTTCTTGTAGATAATGGTATCAACGTGGAATTTGCCGTATTATAGATCGGATAGGCCACGGCATAAAACAGATTATATGCAATTGCCACCCATACCATTTTGGCTGTACCTTCAAAGGGGACGATAAACATGAGAACGCTGGCCACTGACAGAGTAAGAGCCGACAAAAGTATCCACGGCCTTGCTTTTCCTGCCATTGTCTTTGTTCTCTCGATCAGCTGTCCCACTACAAGATTTGAAATAACGATAAATATGGTAGATACCAGCTGCAGGGTAGTTAAAAATGTCAGATTCAGTTTTAATACATCTGTAAAATAGTTCTGCAGAATACTGGTGAAAATACCGGAAGCCAGCAATGCTCCAAATGGTCCGATAAAATATCCCAACAGCATTTCCGGCATCTTTACACTGTCGGATTTGATTTTCGAGCTAAAAAAGGGCTTTTCCCATATACTCTTTTTCTTGCTTTTCATTGCTTATCTCTCCCTTTCTTGCCTGTCTGTTCCTGTAAGCCTGCAGTGTCTCTCATATCTGCCGCTCTCCAGTATTTCGGCTGTTCCATCCGGCAGCTTTAAGGTACACTGGCTCCCCACCGGCACCTCTGCATGGACAGTGAACTTATCACCTTCCCTTTTCCATTCCGAAACGATCCGCCCATAGGGCGTCTCCACGCTCCCTTTTGCAAAGGTAAGCCCATCACCTGGTACCGGTTCTATTTTAAAGCGCTTATAACCTGGTTTCCGGGCCTCTATTCCAGCTACCCGCCTGTAGAGAAAGTCTCCCACAGCACCGCTGGCATAATGATTATAAGAAATCATCTGGTCAGTCCCGTCATCTCCAATGGGGCATACACCCTTTTCATCCAGGCCGTCCCAGCGCTCCCAAATGGTAGTCGCTCCGCATTTTACCTCATACAGCCAGGAAGGACACTTCTCATTTAGCAGCATCCGGTACGCCTCGTCTGCCCTCCCATTGTCAGCCAGCGCAAACAAAATATAAGGCGTTCCCGGAAAACCTGTCCCGATGCAATAGTCATTTTTCTTTACCAGCCTCACCAGATTATCAACGGCCTTTTCTTTTGCCGGGCCGTCAAACATCCCGAAATATAACGGAAGTACATAGGCTGTCTGAAATTCTTCTTTTAATTTTCCATTTCCGTCTGTCAGAATGCTGCAGTATGCATCTGCTGTTCTTTTACTGATCTTCCTGTATTTCTCCGCATCCTGCCCCATTCCCAGAATCTCTGCAATGTCTGAGAGAATACCGCTTGTATTGCAGAGGCTTGCCGTTGCCGTCCATTTGCTGCGTTTCTGCCACTGGGACATCTGCGGCACATCAGGCGCCACCCAGTCCCCAAAATGGAGCATGGAAGGAGTATTCCAAATGTATCTGTGTTTTCCGGCGCTGAATAAACCTGCCCAGAATCTGCACGCGTCCACGTACTTTTTCATCATAGGATAATATTTTTCCAGAACATGCTTATCACCTTCTGCCTGATACAGCGCCCATGGAACTAAAATACATGCATCTCCCCAGAATTCAATGGCCATTGCCGGCATAGTTGCAGGAAAGCCATAGCCCTGGGCAGGAATAGTATTGGGGATTCCCCCTGTGGGAAGCTGCTCTGCCTCCATATCGGAAAGCCATTTATCCAGAAAACGGCTCATATTAAAATTCCAGCATGCAGTGGGCGCAAAAACAGCTATATCCCCTGTCCAGCCCATTCTCTCATCTCTCTGGGGACAGTCTGTAGGAATATCCATAAAGTTTGACTTTGCACTCCATGTAATATTGCTCTGCAGCCTGTTCAGCTTTGAAGAAGAACAACAAAATGTTCCCTGCTCCTCCACATCAGAATATAGAGCTTTTGCAGAAACCTCCACATCCTCCTGGGCGATCCCTTCGATGCAGATATATCTGAATCCCATGTAAGTAAGCTTCGGGGAGTATTTCTGTACTCCCTCCCTGCAGATATAGGTGGCCCTCGCAGTTGCAGTCCTTAAAAAATCTGTGTTTAAGGTGCCGTCAGGATTCAGTATCTCTGCATGGCTTACAATGATCTTCTGTCCTTTTTTTGCCCGAATTGAAAGCTCCACCACTCCTGCAAAGTTCTGTCCGAAATCGTAGACCAGCCCCTTCACTGTCCTGGAGCAGCTTTTGGGAAACAGAGTTTCGTGTGCCCTCACCGGAGCGCCGGAGGCTGCAAAGATCCTGGGCCTGATCTTTAACTTCTCAAGAGCTGCTTTTCTCCAGTTTATTTTATCCAGGCAGACTGTTGCGTCATATGTCTCACCATCATAAATATCTGCTTCCCTGTAATTTCCTTCTTCTGTCACTTCCCAGTTTGTATCTGTCCCTGTCACGGACACACTGCCGTCTGCATATGTGATACGAAGCTCCAGCAGGAGAGCCTGGCGGTCTGCGCTGATACGGTTCTTTCTTGTAAATACAAAGGAACCCACAGCCCAGCCGCCGCCTGCCACCACATTCAGTTCATTTTCCCTGGTAATATGCGAAGTAACGTCATATGTCTGGTACTGAAGCCTTGTTTTATAGGAAGTAAAGCCCGGCGCAAAGTATTCATCCCCCACCTTTTCTCCATTCAGGAGGATCTCATATATTCCCATGGCTGTGGCATAAATTCTTGCGCTCTTTACTTTTTTATCAGTTTTGAACCTGTAACGGAAATTCATGGGGACAGGAGATACCTTCTTTTCTGTAAAAGTATAACTGCCGTCTGTAATCCATCTGGCCTTCCAGGGGGTATCCATCCTTCCTGTCTCAAAGCTTATCCGGCTGTGGGCTGTTTCCCCGGCGTCATCCCGGACCTCAAGCAGCGCCTCATATGTGGTAAAGGGCTGTAATTCTTCCCCGGCATATGGAACTGCAATCTGCCGGGTGGTTTCCGTGGACCAGTTCCCTACAGTAAGAACAGCTTTCTCTAGCTTTGCCCCCTGCCTGTCACTATCCACAGAAAAGGAGAAGCATGGATGCGGCTCATCTGTGACACAGCCATATGTCAAATTTTCACATGTAAATTTTCTGACCTTCAGCATAAAGCTTCTCAATCCCTTCCTTTATCCACAATGGGGAGCTCCAGACTGTATTCCCCGTTTTTATCCGTTACTGTTACCTTTACTCTTCCATTTTGACCGGCGCGGATAACTGCAAGCGCCTCGCCATAATAAGTCTTTGTGTTGTTCTTCCAATAACCGTCTTCATTATAAGAGCATGCATTTCCAAGCCCTTCCAGAGTCCCGTTTTCCACTGTGACCTTTATATGATGCTTTTCCATTGGCTTCCAGATGCCTTTTAAGTCCGTGTATCGCAGCTGTATAAATCCCAGGCCGCCCGCATGTATTTTCTCCTGCTCCGGCAGCACAGACAGCTTTGTATCATCTGCCGCAGTACACAGAGAGTGCTTTCCAGTTATTTTCCCATTTTCGTCATATGCCACGGCTGTCAATTTCCCCTTCTGGTATGGGATCCGGAAAGTTGTGCTGCAGCTTTTTTTCAGTTTCTTTTTGCCTGCACATTTTCCGTTTATATATAATGCCACCTGAGACGCTCTTGCATATACCTCAACTGCTGCCTTCATGCCCTCACATCCCGGCCATGTCCAGCTTTCCATGGCGTCTGTCATCTTCCATGCCGAGGGGGAATGTTTCCCTCTCTGGTAAACCGGCTTCACTGCAATAAGAGGTCCTTTTTCTTTTTCCAGGGCGACTCTTGTGTAGGCTGCCTCACCATTGGGAAAGCCCAGTATATTGATCCGGCCGCTTCCTGCTGTAAGCCATCCCCAGCTTTCGCCGTCAGCCGGAGCATAATCGTCGTACTCCCATGCCCCGATCCCGGCTTCTCCCATGTAATCCATCCCTGCCCAGACGAAATCCCCCACAATCCTTGGTTCACGCTTAGCCAGTTCATAGAAATCATACGCATCCCTGCAAAAAGTCTCGCTTCCCAAAATCAGCCGCTCCGGATATTTTTTCAGGTCATGCCTGTAGCGGAATATACCATAATTATATCCGGCCACATCCATATTTGCATATGCATCTCTTGTCTTTACATCGCACATATGCAGGGTGGCCCCAATCTTCATTGCCTTGTCTCCCAGAAGTCCGGCCATGGTATTATAGAATTCGCTTCCCACGGTTTTCTTCCTGGCTTTTTCCGCAGCAGCGCTCTCCGCCTCTTTTCTGGCCTTGTCATCGCTGTAGACTCCCAGTCCCATAGAATACAGAAAATTAAAGAAGATATTGATCCCGCATGTTACCGGGCGTCCCTTATCTAAAGAATGCAGATACCTGGTCATCTGCCCGGTGAGCTGTATTCCCTTTTTCTGGCCTGTTTCAGCCACTTCATTTCCGGTAGAATACATGATGACACTGGGGTGATTATAATCCTTTTCCACCATATCCTTCAGATCCTGCTTCCACCAGTCCTGCATGTATGCTGCATAGTCATATTCGTTTTTGTGGATATACCACATATCCGTATACTCATCCATAACCAGCATCCCAAGCCTGTCACAGGTCTCCAGCAATGCTTTTGAACATGGATTATGTGCGCTTCGGATGGCATTGTAGCCGTTTTCCTTCAGGATACGGATCTTGCGCTCCTCCGCTTCCGGGAAAGCACATGCTCCCAGAACGCCATTATCATGGTGGATGCAGGCTCCCTTCAGGATCACATGCTCACCATTTATAGTGATGCCGTCCTGCCCGTCCCACCGGAGCATACGGATGCCAAATTGTTCCCTCACCTCATCCCTGCCGAATTTAACAACACAAGTGTACAGGTACGGTGTTTCCGTGCTCCAGAGCTTTGCATCTGATATCTCTGCCTGGAAAATGTGGTGGTGTCCTTCGGCAGCCACCCTGCCGTCCGGGTCCAGGATTGTGATTTCAGGCTCACCCGGCAGAGAGGTGGCTGCTTTAATCTCGACCCGGGCTGTTTTTTCTTTCCTGCTATATCCTGTTGTGCGGATTTTTACTCCGTTGACAGGAATATACATATCCTCTGCCACATACATCCACACCGGCCTGTATACCCCTGAGCCTGTATACCAGCGGCTGTTAGGCTGGTCTGCATTTCTTGCGATCACACGGATTTCATTATCCTGCCCGAATTCAAGAAAGGGTGCTATGTCCACATAAAAATTTGTATATCCATATGGCCTGTATCCTGCTTTTTTCCCGTTGATATAGACCTCTGCATTATGGTAAACACCCTCAAATTCCAGGAGTACTTCCCCGTTCTCATATTCTGCGGGCACTGAAAAATGCTTCCAGTACACATAATCAAAGCTCTCAAACCAGCCGATGTTATGCTGCCCCCTGCTCTGCTCTGAACGCCTTTCAGCGCACATTGCATCGTGGGGAACAGTCACCTTTCTGCCTGTTCCCGATTCATTTAAACGTTTATAATACCAGTCATTGTTAAAATCCAGTTTTTTCATATTTTCCTACCCCAGAACATTGGTGTGTACTGTGAATAATATCTGCTATGCTTCCTCTTTTTTGAGGCTGAAAAACGCTGCCGCCATCCCGAATACTGCTGCTGCAGCCAGCAGGACGATGTTTGCAATTGCCCCGTGTGCAGAAGAAAGATTTGCTGCTGTCTGCACCTCATGCAAAACCTCTTCATTTGACATATAGATGAAAGCAAATCCCTCTATTCTGCTGGAGACAAGTGTCATAGCTGCCGCCACTGCCGCTGCCGGAGCTGCGATCTTTACTGCGCCTGCCGCAAGGTCCAGGACCAGCCCGGCGATCCCCTTCATATTCACCTGTGCCAGAATAACTATAACTGCCAGTAAGACAATAGTTACGATCATGTAAGTAACTGCTTTGGGCACTGTGCTGTTCTGAAAATATCCTTCACCATTTACATTTACGTTATATACAATTAATGACACAACAGCCAGGACCAGTGTTATTAAAGTGATCCAGCTTCCCGCTGTCTGTTTCTTAATCAAGTTCATATTTTCCTCCTTCTCGCCCCCCTTTGGGGGGCATAATGGTATGCCCTGCTCTAATCTTCTTTTTTCTTCTTTGGGGCAAGTGTAAAACCAAGCCAGCAAAGGACAGCTGCACCGGCGAGGATTCCGCTGATTATCTTAATCACGTTTAATGCTGTATCCCACCATACATCAACTCTTTCTGTAGATACATTCATAACCGCACTGTTGGCAAAGGTATATAGCTGATACTTCAGGTTTTCTCTTGCCTGATTTACAAGTGTGGCATCATTTTCCACCGTATCCATTGAGATGTATGGCCATACGGAGTCAACACCGCCGTCGCCAAGATTAATATGATTGTCATCGCCGCCGAAGTCGGCAACCTGTGTTACCGTAGCCATGATCATAGATTCCGGCGTAAAATAGTAGGAATTGTTCATCATATCTGTCGAAATAACACCCGTATAGCCCCATTCCTCACGAAGGATGGTCTTGAGCATTCCCACATGGTGGGAAGCGTTTGTCGCACCTATACGGTTGAAGGCAACCATTACTGCCAGGCCGTCAGCATCCTCCAGTGCACCCTGGAAACCTCTCAGATCCGTCTCACGGAATTTCTGTTCATTCATATAAGCAGCCACACCATTGCGGTTATGCTCCTGGTCGTTAAATCCAATATGCTTTGGTCCGTTTAAGATACCTTTTTCTGTACATCCCTTTATAATGCCGTATCCTATTCTGTTTGTCAGCATCGGGTCCTCAGAAATATACTCATAGTTACGTCCGTTGTAAGGAGTCCTTCTCTGTGTAAGTCCTGTTCCCCATAAATCATAGCGCTCAAGCCACAGTCCTGAGTTTCCTTCAACGATTCCCCACTCATATGCAAGCTGCGGGTTAAAGGAGGAGCCCAGCAGTGTCTGGGAATTTACATTGAAGTGATACTCTTTTCCTGTTGCCTCATCTTTGTATGCTGTTGTAAATCCATTGACACCCTCATTCTGAAGTACGATAGGGTTATCTACGTTTGTAAGTGTATCTGTCTGGCTTCCGCCGTGGATCACGGCTCCTACAGCCTCGTCAATAGTAATAGAAGAAACTAAGGTATCCCAATATGGATCTTCAATATTGTCCAGCTGTTCATACTGAATATCCTGTGTGCTGAACCGCACGTTGTTGTCTTTTCCCTCTTCTGCCGGCTCATCTGTCTTAATAACATACTGGCGTCCGCGAAGGGCTGCAATCCACTCTTCCGCTTTAGAACTGTCAGAAAGATTGATTTCTGCATCTGTATTGTAGTTGATCGGATAAGTTGCATCCCAATCCTGTCTGGAAAGATATGTAACTGTGTCCTCACCAGTCCAGTAATTCAGATCCGCGTCATCTGCAACATTTGTGACCTTAGTATTGTTGGAAATTGAAAATGTTGCCGTATCAAGCTCTTTATTTTCATTCCATACGACCGCTGTACCTGCAGCATCCGCATCCATGCCGTCCGCTGCCGTCTTGCCCTGTGCTCCAAGGAAGTTATTTACTGCTTCATGAGAACCGGCTGCGGCGGTAAAGTAATAATCTCCTTCATCAAGGATATATGTCTTTGCGTTTGTGTAATCATAGCTTGCAAGATACTTCGTGGGAACTGTTATGGTAACTTCCTCTGAAGCGCCTGCCGCAACATTTACTTTTGCGGAATTCAGGAACATAACTGCTGATTTTTCCACATTGTTTTCTTTGTCATATTCTGTATAGGGCTGCTGAACGTAAAGCTGTGTGAGGAAATATCCGTCCTTATCACTATTGTTCTTTACTTCAATAACTGCTGTGATCTCCCCGTCCTCAGACTTATCCACGTCAACACTCTTAACTGTCTGCTCATAATCCAGATAAGAAATGGAATGTCCAAAGGGATATACAACTTCATCGCCGTAATTCCAGGAATCTCCCTGTGTGGCTCCTGTCACAGCTGCAGCATTGGAAGAAGGATTCATAATAGAATCAAAATATCTCGTCTCATAGTATTTATATCCCACGTAGATTCCTTCTGCTTCAACTATGTACTGCCCTGCACTGTAGGTTGCACTTCCGCCGCCAAATGAACTTGCGCCGCTTTCGTTTGAGATCTCTGTTTTCGGGTAACGGTCATCGTATCCATTCTTGGCATTTGCTGCAACGATGTCAGCATCTGCATAATAATCACCGCCGAAGTTCTGTACAGCCGGAATAGAGGCGCTGTCTGCAACATATGTATCTGTAAGAGCTCCCGTAGCATTTACCTTGCCTGTAAGTACATTTGCGATACCGGTGCACTGATAATCATTGATACATCCGATGTATGCAATACCATCCACCTCATGTGCCCCGCCTTCGGCAATCTCTTTGATCTCCATGGCGTTTCCGGAGTTAATTAAAACTACAACCTTAGAGCATGTTTCTTTTGCCGCATCTATGACTGCAAGCTCGTCCTCAGATAATGCCAGAGGATCCTCACCTGTTTTTTCTCCTGCAAAATTAACTGCTGATCCGGGTGCATAAGTATTCGATTCCCCGCCAGGACGGGCAAAGACACAGATGGCAGTGGTGCTGTCTTTGTCGATCTGTGACTTCCAGTCTTTAGGAGCGCCAAACTCTTCATATTTTTCTGGGGGAATCTCAGTGATGGCGAAATCTGCCATATCACCCACAGAAGTGTTGTATATATTATCATATCCAATAGAAACTTCTTCTGCTCCTGTCCACTGATTCTGTGTTACCACCTCATGTGCATTCAAAAATTTGTTAACATAGAATTCTTCAACTGTCTCATTTACCTGAACTCCTGCCTCCTTCAGTGCCAAAAGCAGATCAACCGAGTCCTCGTTCCCGCCTCTTAAGTCTCCGGCGTTATAGGGATATGGGGCATACGCCGCCAGGCCGAACAGAGCGACACTTTCTGTGTTCAGAGGAAGTACATCATTATCATTTTTCATGATAACAGTTCCTTCTTCGCCTTCCCGCACTGCAATGTCTTTTGCTGCCGCCGCCATTTCCTCAATTGTGCCATAATCACTTACAAAGCGTGCATTGTCCTTATCGTTTGATATAACATAGCTTGTGGTTCCGAGTACGTCATCAAGGTTTTTTCTGTAAGAATCCGCAATACTTGTGCCAAGGATTGACAGAGTAAGCAGGGATGCTGTTACAGAAGCAACACCTCGCATGGCGTTTGCCATTTTCTTGTTCCTCATTTCTTTCCCTCCTGGTTTCTTATGTATCTAAGATGACACAAGTTTACCACATGATTCTGCCCTGTGCACACCGCCTGCGCAAAACGCATTTTTTCATACGTAATCTGCATTTTGTTTGACTGTTAATTTTTATGACACTGTGGAAAATGAAAAGATAAAGTTTGCCGTGATCATCTCACGCTACAAAGATATGTGGGTATTCTGCAAGCATAAGCAGCGGGATACCCGCAGATCCCGCCGGCCCATCCTGCCTAAGAAGATATGTAAATTACTGATAGAAATGGAAAAACCCTGGAATTTGGAAATGACTCAGGCGATGGATTGACACAGCTGTTCCTCACATGGGCTGCATCTTTTGCACAAGCTTTTCAAAAGACTCCAAAAAGCGCTCATCGTCCTCCCTCGTCCGTTTAGCAGGTCCTTTCAGATGATTTTTAGAGGAAGCGCGTCTGGCCTGTTTGGCCAGATGGCGCTCCATGAGCAGCTGGCTGATATTCTCATCCGTATACCAGCGCCCGGACTGATGGATGGCGGCTGCCCCCCTGCCCAGGGCCATCGCTGCCACCCCGTAATCCTGGGTCACAACGATATCTCCCTTCCTGCACATGTTGATGAGTGCAAAATCAACGGCATCCGCGCCTGCGCCAATGATCTTCACCTCACTGTAATCAGACTGAAGCACATGGTTCGTATCACAGAGCAGCGTCACATTGATGCCATACTTCTCTGCTGTCCTCTCCACCTGCCTCACCACCGGACAGGCATCCGCATCCACATAAATCTGCATAATCTTTCTCCTTTTCCACAATTTCAATATACTTATACACTTTCATTATCTTCACGCTACAGTCTCGGGACGCGCACTACCACTCTTTTTTTATCTCTGCCTCTGAAATCCCGTATGTCTCCATGAATTCATCCAGATCATGTTTCCCTGATATCAGCATGACTTCTTCGAACTTTCCCGTGTCTTTATCCTTGAAGCCCGCGACTTTCTCGCCAGTGCAGATACTGGCCCGAAGTACAGGGATCTGCCTTTCCCGGTCAAATTCTCCTGTCTCCTGTTTCTTTTTTATATCTTTCTTTTTAGAATGGAACAGCCCCATCATACACGTTTCTCCTTGTCAGAAAAAATGATATATTCTTCCTTATAGTTCCCCCACCATGTACTTCTTTCGCCCGCAGCTCCTGTAAAGTATATTGTGGAGAACAGCATCCCGGCTGCATTCAGTTTAGTAACTATGGAAAGCAGCGTCTCGTCCAGCGGAAATATAATGTCATCTTTTTCTGTCTGGCCGCCCGCGCCAATCTGTCTTAAATATTCCCGCTCTCTGTCAGTCAGGATCTCATCCACTTTTTCCCTGGACTCATCTGAAAGGACATAATAATAGAAGTCCGCATAAACACCTGTCTTCCCTCTTTCCTCCCACAGCCGTCCGATCTCATCCGCAGCCTCCAGACTGCCCATATATCTGCTTTCATAGGAATACTTGTCAAAACCATCTGTTATCCGTTCCAGGCAGATGGCTCCCAGCTCCTTTAATTCCGTCATATTCATTTGCTTCCTCCCCTCCGCCTCTCATCCAGCGCGATCCACTCATCCAGGCTCAAAGGCGTATAATCTGAAAATTTACAGAAACAATTTATCATATTGCAGGGTATAGGCTTTTCCTCACTGCTGCCTATCTGTTTCTTCACTGATGCCCTGGTGATGGAAATAAATTCATCCACAAGGCGCTCATCAAAGGTATCATGCACATGGCCATACAGCATGTAAGTCCTGGGACTGCCCTCATCATCCGTCTTATATTGTCCGTTATAGCAGAAAATGGGATAATGGCTGAGCACGACCTTACGCTTATTATCATGCAGCTCTGCGTAAGGCTTTATCCACTCAAACCTGTCCGCATGGAATTCTTTATCTTTCAGGTAGCGCTCATGGTTCCCCTCTATGAGATACAGCTTCCCCTTCAGCTGCCGTAATATTTCATTTGTCTCCTCCCCCTTCCCGAAAGAGAGATCTCCCAGTATCACTACTTCATCCTTCTTATGCACTTTCTTATTCCACTGGCTGACCATATACGCATTCATTGTCCCCACATCCGGGAACCCGCGCATGTCCATGTGGTCATTTAGCCCTCCGTGAAAGAAATGCAGGTCTGCTATATAATATCTCATGCCTTAAACTCCTCTGCCGGAAAAATTATGGTTACAGTTGTTCCTTCATTTATTGTACTGTCTATGCTGATGCCGTACTCGGCCCCATAGACCAGCTTCAGCCTGTCATCCACATTATTTACGCCTATGCCGGTAAAATGCTCTGTCTTTGTCCTCTTTCCTTTCAGATCATTAAGGCGCCCCTGATCCATGCCTACGCCGTCATCCACAATCTGTATCCTCAGATTGCTTCCATCTCTCTCCGCAAAGACTTGTATATGGCCGGGCATCTCAGACGGAAAGCCATGAAAAAACGCATTTTCTACAAACGGCTGCAGGATCAGCTTCAGAATCATACAGTTCTGGCAGCCAGGCGCTACAAAATACTCTGCCTTGATCCTGTCCCCATATCTTGTATTATTGATCAGCACATAATTTTTCAGGTTCTCTATCTCCTGGCCCACTGTGATAAACTCGTCAGAATTGCTGATAGTATTGCGGAGCAGCATAATAAATGCATCTATCGTCCTGGTGGATTTCTCCGTATCCCCTTCATAGATCAGCCACTTAATGCTTGCCAGAGTATTATAGATATAATGGGGGTTGATCTGCATCTGAAGGGCCGATATCTCTGCCTTACGCTTCTCCTTCTGTATCTCCATCAGTTTCGTGATATAACTGTTCAGGTCGTCCAGCATGCGGTTATATGTCCTGGCCAGCTCCTGCACCTCTTCGGACCCTGTTATATCCATATGCTCCTTCAGGTCCTTGTCAATAGCTCCTGACATTTTCCTGACCATAACTGACAGCGGCCTTGTGGTCTGCCGTACTACCAGGAGTGTTATCACCATGACTGCCGCTCCGATAACTGCGCAGATCAGCAGAATCTGCGGTGCATTGTACAGTTTATCCAGAGCCTTTCCATTGTCAATGACACCATAGGCCCTGCATGCAAAGTAAGGCATATCTGTATTTAAGACCGTCAAAAGCCTGCCGTCTTCTTTCGTCTGGTATCTCAGCACCCCCGCCTCCGCAGCTTCTGCCAGGTAATCCTTCTCTTCCCTCCTGCCTATCACTTCCTTATCGTTTGAAGATATCACTTCTCCCGATGAATCGATCAAATAAAATTCTGCTGCGTCTGAGGTAAAAAATTTATAAAATTTTTCAAAGTCTTCTTCTTTAATAGTTATAAATACAAGGCCATAAGGCTCCTTAGATTCCAGAAAGCATAAAGCCTTTACAGCCATAAGGACCCTGCTCTCCTTTGTTGTGGACGTATAGCCGTTCTCAGCCATATAATACTGGATGGAGTCAGGATTATCCAGTGCCTTCACGGCCGCTTCACCGGCAAGTATTTCCCCCTTTGGGGTTGTAATTGTCTCTGCCCTGTTTATATAGCTCTTCTGGTTCATCCCAATTACCATGACACTGATATCATTAATATTTGAAGGAATCGCCTTTTCCAGATCCGAGTCCATCTGATATACTGTCTGAAAGGAGAGAGCCGGCTCCTGTTCCCCGTCCTCCAGATACAGGTGAAAGGCCCAGCTGGAATCCACGGCATTTACGATTTTCATAAGATTTTCGTGAAAATCATTCAGATCATTTTCAATCTGCCGGAACACCTGTTCCTGTGACTTTCCATACGTATCCACAAAAATATCTGTAGATATATGAATTACAATTGCACTGATGATGGCGGCGGCAGACAGCACCCCCAGGGCCACTGTACACAATATCCGCACTACCATGCTGTTTAGATGCAGTCCTCTCCTCATCGCACCTCCCTGTTTCTGCTGCGCCTGTATGCACTTGGTGTGACGCCGGCAAAACGTTTGAACACCCTGCAGAAATAACTGTGGTCTGAATACCCTACCATGCCGCTGATATGAGAAATAGGGCAGTTTCCTTCCTCCAGGAGCCTGCATGCTTTTTCTATCCTGATCCTGTTCAGGTACTCACTGAAACCTTCTTCAATATGTGAATTAAAATAGGCAGAGAAATAATTATAGTTGAATCCAAATACTCCTGCCACATCCGCAAGATCCAGGTCCTTTTCATAATTTGCCTCTATATATTCCAGTATCCTGCTGATCGTAGAATCTGCATCGTCCTTCTGCCTTCCCCTGGCCAGCTCCTCTGTCAGCTGCTCAAAGACTGCCCTGAACTCCTCCGCATAATCCGCGCCTTCTATCTTTCTGAAGTACTCATTTCTCATCCTGTCATACTGCTGCCTGTCCCCTGACATACTGGAAAGCACGTTGTAAAGCAGATTCTTTGTAAGGTTTTTAAGTTTATACTCCGGCACACGGCATTCCAGGGCATGGATAATATAATCGTGCAGCATAAAGACTGCCTCCTCATACTGTTTTCCATTCAGCCTGTTTGCAAATTTATTAAAATCAAACCTGTCCGGTTCCCTCTGCGTCCCGTTTTTCTCTCCCGCCAGTTTCAGAGGTTCACCCCTGAAATAAAAGCCCTGGTCAGCTCCCGGGAAAATATCCTTTACATAATCCTCCTTAAGATCTGCTATCTCTGTACGCTGCCTCCCCAGAACTGCGAATACTTTTCTGTGCACCAGGGCCAGCCTGTTCATCATATCCCTGATATCCTCTTTCACTCTTGCAGCATCCCTGGCACTATAGTTAAATACAATACACAGAAAATCTTCTTTTAGCAGCAGCTTCATACTCCTGCAGTAATCCATTTTTTCCAGACAGTCCTCTGTCTTTTCATACAGCAGCCTGGACATGTCCTGATTCCGCTCAGACCGCAGCGCCAGTGAAAAACCCAGCAGGCAAAAATAAGTCTCCGTAAAAAACACTCCGGCCTCCGCAGATTCAAATTTCTCTTCATACCCCAGAAGATATCTCTCAATTGCAGATTCCAGGCTGGAGGCCTTCCTCCTCTTCAGCTGCAGGCCGGGAATCCGCTCAGCCGCTTTCTGTATAGATTTCAGAAGGTCCCGGGGGCTTAGCGCCGGTTTAAGTATATAATCCGCTGCCCCATTTAACAGTGTTTCCTTTACATATTTAAAATCATCATATCCGCTCAAAATAATGATCTGCATATCTGCAAATTCTGTATGAACTATTTTTACCAGATCCAGTCCATCCATAACAGGCATCACAATATCGCAGAGAAGGATGTGGGGCTGGGTCCTCCTGATAAG
Source organism: Murimonas intestini (assembly GCF_024622195.1). NCBI lineage: Bacteria > Bacillati > Bacillota > Clostridia > Lachnospirales > Lachnospiraceae > Murimonas > Murimonas intestini. Next base: position 66,655 of record NZ_JANKBI010000016.1, on the reverse strand, counting down.
TTCCAGCCCTTCTTTCCCATTGGACGCCTCGCCCGCTATCTCAAACCCTTCTTTTTCCCAGTCCAGCATATGCTTGATCCCCTGGCGCATTATAAATTCATCATCCACAATGGCGATCCTGCATAAATCCCCCACGTCACTCACCTCATCCCAAATATTTATATTTATTAAACTGCTTTTTACACTGTAAGTCAATCCCAAAGTAAGTCAGGGGCAAAAAGGATGGCATCTGTGACGCCCATCTTTTCGCCCCTGACTGTAGTCAAGTTTATATCCGCAATATTGTTAACCTTTCACAGACCCTGTCATACCTGCCACGAACTGCTTCTGCATCAGGAAGAATATGAGCGCTGTGGGCAGAGTAGCGATAACTACTGCTGTCATCATCATACCATAATCAGGCGTATAGGATGACCCCATTGCCGAGATGATGAGCGGCAGGGTCCTCTTCTGCGGGGACTGCAGTGCTATCAGGGGCCACAGGTAATTATTCCAGCTGGTCATAAATGTCACAACAACAGCTGCCGCGTAGGTAGATTTCATTGTGGGCATAAATATCCTGGTAAATATCCCAAACTCACCCAGTCCGTCTATCCTGGCTGCCTCTATCAGCTCCCTCGGGAATGTCTTTGTATTCTGCCTGAAAAAGAAAATAAGGAACGCTGTGGCAACAGCAATTATAACTACTGCTCCCGGCGAATTTAATCCTACCAGTTTCAGCCCCGGAATGTTTCCGAATTTAGAAAATAACCGGAACAGCGGTACCATGAGCGCCGCAAACGGAACCATCATGGAGAGCAGGATAATATTGAAAGCTCTGTCTTTCCCTTTTGATTTATATACTTCAAAAGCATAACCGGCTGCCGAGGATACCAGCATTGCAAGTACCGTGGTAACGACTGCAATGACAAGTGAATTTTTAAATGCATTCAGGTACTGGAGATCAGAGGCCAGCAGCGCCTTCAGGTTCTCAAAGAAATATGTACCCGGTATCAAAGTCCCTTTTGTCACATCCACTGACTTGTTGGTAGCTGCAATGATCATCCACAGAAAAGGAAATACTGAAACAACTGACAAGATCGTCAGGATCACATACTGGACTGCATTTGATGCTTTTGCTTTCTTACTCATTCTTTGTCGTCACCTACTTTCATCTGAATAAAGGACAGAATCACGATCAATACAACTATGACATATGATACAGCTGCCGCATAGCCGAAGTTGGGCTGGTATTTGAACAGCAGATTATAGATATACTGGGAAATTGTGATCGTGGCATTCGCAGGTCCTCCGTTTGTGATATTCACAGTCTCGTCAAACAGCTGCAGGGTTCCGATGGTGGAATTAATTGTAGTAAACAGGATAATCGGCTTTAACAGCGGCAGGGTAATTGATTTAAATTTCTGGAATCCATTTGCCCCGTCTATGGAAGCTGCTTCATAAATTGAATCATCTATGCTCTGCAGGCCTGACAGATAAAACACCATATTATATCCTGTCCACCTCCATGTTATTGCGATAATGATAAGTACTCTGGCAAAAACAGGATCTGTGATCCAGGCTATGGGATTGGAAATAATATGCAGGTTCATGAGGATGGCATTTACAAATCCATCTGTGGCAAACAGGCTCTTAAAGATAATAGAATATGCCACCAGAGATGTCACACATGGAAGAAAAATGGCTGTCCTGAAAAAACCTCTGAACTTCAGTTTCTTATTGTTCAGCATAGAGGAAATGACAAGGGCCAGGATAATCATGATCGGAACCTGGATGACAAGATAAAGCACTGTGTTAAACAGGGCCTTTTTAAAGGTGGAGTCTGTCAGAAGCCTCTCATAGTTTGCAGCTCCGGAAAAGCTCAGATTATTTGCCATTCCGGTCTGGAGCGATGTAAAAAATGCCTGAACCATGGGATAGAATACAAATGCAATGATCAGGGCCATACTTGGAATGATAAACAGCCAGGATCTGCGGTTTTGACGCATCTGTACACTGCTGTGTGATTTATACATAATGGCTTTCTCCTTCTGAAATTTCAAGAATGCCTCTGCAATCCGCGGGAGGCTTTATCTGCTTTCAAGATAAAAGGGTGCGCCGTTTCGGCGCGCCCCCGCTATATTATTTCTACTGTGCTACTGCTGCCTCTGCCTGGATCTGATAATCTCCCAGGACGGAGTCCATATCAGCTCCTCCAACGATAGCCTGTACAGCTTCAGTCATAATGTCTTCAATAGCATAAGTGTGCATTCCATAGTTAACGCTTGGCACTTCTTTTGTCCAGTTAGAGAAATCATCAAAAATCTTCTGTCCTCCGAAGAACTCTGAGCCTTCTGAATAGTTCGGGGCTTCTGATGCCGTATTCAGAGTGCTGACCAGCGTAATATCCTTAACAAGCTGGTTCATAAGGTCTACGTTGCCTGCAAATGTCTTTGCCAGGAAATCTTTTGCCAGCTCTTCATGTCCAACGTTTTTCAGCACATACCATCCTGCACCGCCTATAGAAGAAGCATTGATGGAAGCATCGTTGATCTCCATTTTCGGGAATGGAGCTACTGCCCATTTTCCGCTCTGGTCTTCTGCCTTCTGGATAGAAGGTGCTATCCAGCATCCTGTTACAACTGAAGCCACTTCCCCGTTATTAAATGCTCCTACGAACTGATCCCAGTCAGCTACCTGCTTTGTAATGCCTGCATCTACCAGATTCTTGTATTCTGTAACAGCATCCTTGAGGGCCTGGTTATCTTCGATAGATACTTTCCCCTCCGCATCTGTGTACCAGCTTCCGGCGCTCTGCATCATCATACGTATCTGTCCGATATCGCTGGGATCTAATGTACACATATCTACTCCGCATTTTTCCTTGACTGCTTTACCTATCTCAATATATTTTTCCCAGGTAAGATCCTGCATATCTTCCTGTGTATATCCTGCCTCTTCAATATAATCTGTCCTGTAGAAGGTAGCTGCGACACCGCTGTCAAAGGGGATTCCATACATCTTGCCGTCTGCCTGGTTAACTCCTGTCTTATAGGCTGCAAAATCATCCGGCTTTGCCACGTCATCCAGCTCCGCAAATTCATCTGTATAAGCGGTCAGGTAACCCTGTGCCTTGTAGTCTTCAATCAGTACAATATCAGGAAGTCCGTCATACGACTGTGAGGAAAGGCTTGTATTAAGTTTTGCCACAATATCATCCTGGGCCATAGTCACTACATTTACCTCTGCATCAGGATTCTCTTTCTGATAGATCTCTTTTGCCTCATTTGCCGCCACAATATTAAATGCTTCATCCCAGGCCCATATTGTGAGGGTCTTGTCTGATGCATCATCTGCAGCCTTTACTGTTCCGAGCCCTGCATCAGAACACACTGCAATACCCATTGCCATTGTACCTGCCATCATGACTGCCAACACTTTTTTAACCTTCATTTTTGTCCTCCTTTTAAAAACCAGAAATTTCATCTGCACCTTAGTGCTCTTTGTTTTGTTGAAATTATCTTATCACAGGGGGGTTGTTTTTCTTTAGGAATATGTTTGCAGAAATTTTTAATATTTTAAGAATCTGGAATTAGTACTAGAAATATTTTAAGAAATTTGGGAAATTTTAAGGGGATGCCCTGCGGCATCCCCTATAATGCTTACAACTTTGATCTGTACCCTGTGCAGGGCTTCATCCACATCACTGCCGTTTATGATGGACTGCAGTTCCGAGGAGAGCTGTTCCTCTGCGTCATAAGTGTTCAGTCCGTAATTTACGCCCGGCACTTCCTCAGCCACTTTTGCAAATGTCCTTAAGATCACTTCGTTACCAAAGTATTCGTTCGGTGTCTGATAATTTGGAAGGCTTCCGGCGTCCTTTCTGGTGCTCACAAGATTGATCTCACCAACAAGCTCATTGAGGAATTCCTTATTTTCCCCAAATGTGCCTGCCATAAATTCCTTTGCCTCCTCCACATTGCCTTTATTTTTCAGCAGGTACCAGCTGCTCCCGCCTATATTGGAAGCATTCACTGATTCAGGACAGCTGCCCATTTTGGGGATCCTGGCCACTCTCCAGCAGCCAGCCTGTTCTTCGGATTCCTGGATGGTTGACGCGATCCAGCAGCCCGACACTACGCTGGCCACCTTCCCGCTCTGAAATGCTGAGACAAATTCATCCCACCCCAGGGCAGTACACGCCACTCCCTCATCCAGAAGCTTCTTATAAATACATATGGCATCCTTGAGGACCTGATTTCCCTCTATATCCACGTCTGTGCCATTTGGTCCCACATACCACTTTCCCGCACTCTGGAGCATGATCCTGATGATCCCCAGATCCTTAGGCTCAACTGTCAGCAGATAGGCGCCTGTCTTCTCCCTGACTGCTTTTCCAATCTCAATAAATCTCTCCCATGTCAGGTCTTCCATATCCTCTTCCTTATACCCTGCCTTCTCAATCAGGTCCAGCCGGTAAAACATGACAGCAGCGCCGCTGTCAAAGGGGATGCCGTAGCATCTGCCCTCCCTGGATACAAGACTTGTCTTATAATCCATAAACTCGCTGTAATCCAGAACGTCCGACAGTTCCGCGAATTCATCTTCATATTTCAGGAAAAATTCCTGTATCTCGTAATCCTCCACCAGCACAATATCCGGTAGGTTCTCATAAGCCTGTGCCGCCAGGCCGTAATCCAGCTTCCCGACTATCTCATTTCTCTCCCTGGAAACAACCTCTATCTCTACATCCGGATGTTCCTTCTCATAATAGTCCTTTGCCAGCTTTGCCGCCTTCACATTGAATGAATCATCCCAGGCCCACATGGTAAGCTTTGTCTTTTTTGCTACCTGCCCTGTTTCCCCCGGCGCCTGGGACACGGCCGACCCAGCTCCCGCACATCCTGTCATGGCCAGCGCTCCTGTCAGAATGGCAGAAACCAGGATTCTTCTTTTCTTAGACTTACTTTTCTCCATTTTTCCTGTCCTTCAGATAATAATAGGACGTGCATTCATACCTGCACACGCCGTCCAGCCTCTCATCCCAGCGCTCTCCTTTGTATTTCTCAATAAATCCCTGGAACTCATTCTGGAAGGGTATGTTGTCACAGATGTGGAAACGGCTGACACTTGTGATCCCGTTTCCGTCAATGGGAACTTCGTTCTGGACAGCGTAGGGGCTGTCAAAGGCCGCATGTGGAGGTTCTGCCGCCCATGCGTATCCCACATAGTCTTCGCTTCCTGTACCGAAGGTAGAGGGAAATTTCTCCCCGTCCACAAAAAATTTCTCATCTCCTTCACCCCACCACCAGTCTACAGTCTTTTCATCCATCTCGCCCCACCACCAGCTCTTTGCCTGCTCTGCCGGGGCTTTCCAGGTGTTTTCCACCATGAGGTTCATCCCGCAGAACCTGCCTGTCCCTTTTGCCAGCAGTACAGGCCAGTCAGGCCACCTGTCACCACCCGGCTGGAAACGTGTATATGGAAGGCCTGCTTTCTTTAACTCTTCTGTCCCGTCTCCCGTGTGGGTCTTACAGCAGAAGCGCATGGCGCTGTCTATCCACTCCGGCTCCTCGTCCCTCTGGACCAGGATGAGTTTAAAAATAAGCGGCTCTGACCCGTTATTCTTAAGGGCTATGTCAAACATCCTGTACGGCATATACCAGTATGCGGCTGCCTCCTCCGGCCCCACCATTACAGGATAGGAGCGAAATTCAGACGCACCGCCCGGGCTGGCATAAAAATTTCCAAGCCTGCACTCAATTGACGGCTCCTCCTCCCTGTCCCAGTAAATACTCAGGCCCGTCTGTCTAAAGAGCTGTAAAAGGTCTGTCCCGCCGGGCAGAGTTTTTACAGCAAGACACGTCAGGGCACCCGGAACCTTCTCTCTTCCCTTCCATCTCTCACCAGGATTTATCCTCAGCTTCAGTTCCTGTACCCTCTCCCCCTTATCCATCCTGTACGGATATTTTCCTTTAGATGACAGCTGCCTGTCTGTGACCGCCAGGGGAATCCTCATATCACGCATGAGCTGCATATCAAAGGAAGGCAGCATAGTCTCTTTCGGAAATACACTGTACGTAAAATGGTAATACATTCCCCAGCCTTTATTCAAAAGGATCCTGCAGCGTTTCTGGAAGGGTATGGGGATAAACCTGTTCTTCCCTCTGGAGAGCGTCATCATCATCCCCGGATAATTGGCAGGCATTGGCTCGTCACAATATTTCTCAAAGAAATCCCTGAACTCCATATCTATCTCCGGCTCCCTGCGGTCATCTATAAATATTCTGATATGGCCCTTGCCCGGCATGGCAGACCAGACCCTCCAGACGACGCCCGGCCCTTTTTTATCAAACACTACATAGGAGCCCTTCTCCTCACTTATGCAGCCAGTCCCGTCCTCATTTGCTCCCCAGTCTATATACCTGTCTTTTCTTCCATCATATCTGGACCTCCTGTCAAAGCTGGAGAAGCATCCTCCCTGCTCACCCTTCCTGGGCGCTATGGCCAGTCCCCTTAAATCAGTCATTTTCTCCAGCAGCTGCTCGTATGTATAATTTTCCATCAATCAGCACCTCCCCCTATTAAATACATCTGACTGCATCCTTAACTGTGCTTACCCCTATGATTTTTATGCCCTGCAGCTTTTCCACAGACTTCAGGCAGACCTGCGGCAGGATCACGGTCTCAAATCCCAGCTTTCTGGCTTCCGCCACTCTCTGTTGGACCATGCTGACAGCCCTCACCTCACCGCTTAAGCCCACTTCGCCAAAGGCTATGGTTTTCTCGTCCACAGGCCTGTCCTTATAGCTGGACACGATAGCCAGGACAATGGCCAGGTCAATGGCCGGCTCATTCATCCTGATCCCGCCTGCAATATTCACATATGCATCGCAGGCAGACAGATGCATTCCCAGTCTCTTTTCCAGCACTGCCATGAGCAGGTTCACCCTGTTATAATCTGTTCCCGCCGCCGTCCTCCTGGGCATAGCCAGATTGCTCTGGCAGACGAGCGCCTGCACTTCCAGCAGGATCGGCCTCGTCCCCTCCATGGAGCATGCCACGATGGACCCGGAAGAGTTCTCCGGCTTCCCGCTCAGCATATATTCAGAAGGATTTGCCACCTGCTCAAGCCCTGTATCCCGCATTTCGAACACACCTATCTCATTTGTGGAGCCAAACCTGTTCTTGACCCCTCTTAAGATGCGGTAGGCAGCATGCCTGTCCCCCTCGAAATAAAGGACGGTATCCACCATATGCTCCAGCACCCTGGGCCCTGCCACCACGCCTTCTTTTGTCACGTGCCCCACGATAAAGATAGAGATCCCAATCCCCTTCGCCAGCTGCATCAGAACTCCTGTAGATTCCCTCACCTGAGAGACACTTCCCGGCGCTGAAGACACAGTCTCATTATACATAGTCTGAATGGAATCGATCACTACCACATCCGGCTTCCTGGCCTTTATGACTTCGCTGATCGTATCCAGATTTGTCTCACACAGCAGGAGCAGGCTCTCCCCGAACTCTCCTATCCTCTGGGCGCGGAGCTTGATCTGCTGCAGTGATTCCTCACCCGAGATATACAGGACAGATTTATTCAGCTCCGTCAGATTTTTGCACACCTGGAGCAGCAGGGTGGATTTCCCTATGCCCGGGTCACCGCCCACCAGCACCAGGGAGCCGGGCACGATCCCTCCGCCCAGCACTCTGTCAAGCTCCTCCATGCCCGTAGTGATCCTCAAAGCCTCACTTGTGTCCACTTCTTTCAGGGACACAGGCTTCAGATTTTCCCTTTTCTTAACAGCCTCCCTGGCAGATACGCCCTTCTGGACTACCTCCTCCACAAATGTATTCCACTCCCTGCAGGACGGACACTGTCCCGCCCATTTAGAAGATTCATATCCGCAATTCTGGCAGTAAAATACCGTTGTCTTACCCTTTGCCATAAATTTCTCCTTCTGTCTATTGTTTTCTCAACGTGTGCAGCCTTTAGTAGAAAAAGACCGCTGGAACCTCTCGTCCCAACGGCCTCCTCCTCTGGCACAGGCATAAGCCCATGCTTTACTGTACTCTGCAGGTAATGGTCAGTTACCTTTTACGATCTTGATTGCAGCGTTCCTGCCCGGATCCAGCTCAACACTGAGTACGAGCTTTCCTCCCATGTTTGCCTTGACGCTTCCTGCGTCCGCTCCGTCTATGTATACGCTGTACTCAGCACCGTCTTCCATCTGCACTGTAATCTGGGCATCTTCCGAGCCTTCCACCTCAAATTCCATCGTGTCTCCTGTCACAGAGAGCCCGTGAACTGCAGTTCCCGGCACAGACTCATAGACAAACATCCCATTACGTTCCAGTTTCGTGATTTCCCTGTAGGTCTTCACCTTATATAAATCGCCTTCATGCTCGTATCCATCCATCTTTTCTTTCTGAATCAGTTCATAATTCCCGAAACTAATGGTACCATCTGCTTCTGTGCGTATTAACTCTGTTACAACTGACATTTTAATGCCCTCCTAAGATCTTGTTGTGAACGGGAAAAGGCGGTCTGCGCTTTTCCCGCCGCATTTGTAATTTCAAATTTGTTGGCTAAATTCTATCACAAAATAGAGAAATATGCTAGATATTTATCTTATTTCACAAAAAATTTAATTTTGTCTCCGCTTACGCCCACACTTACAGTATCGCCCTCTTTTATCCTGCCCTCCAGTATCTCTTCTGCAAGGGCATCCTCTATCTTGTTCTGGATAGCCCGCTTCAGGGGTCTTGCACCGTATTTCTGGTCATAGCCCTCCTTCGCGATAAAATCCCTGGCCGCCGGACGTACATTCAGGGTGATATTCATCTGCTCCCTGCAGCGCTTAGCAAAGCCCTTTACAAGTATATCCACGATCTCACGGATATTTTCCTTTGTAAGTGAATGAAATACAATGATCTCATCAATACGATTTAAGAATTCCGGTTTGAAGAGACGCTTTACCTCTTCCATGACGCTACCCTTCATCCTGTCATAATTCTGCTTCTCATCATCCACGGCGCCGAACCCAAGCTTTTTCGGTGACATGATTGACTGGGCGCCCGCATTTGAGGTCATGATAAGGATCGTATTCTTAAAATCTATCTTCCTGCCCTGGGCATCTGTGATATGTCCGTCATCCAGCACCTGCAGCAGGATATTAAACACATCCGGGTGGGCTTTCTCTATCTCATCAAAGAGGATAACGGAATAAGGATTGCGGCGCACTTTTTCACTCAGCTGTCCGCCTTCATCATAGCCCACATATCCGGGCGGTGAGCCCACCAGCTTGGATACGCTGTGCTTCTCCATATACTCAGACATATCTACCCGGATCATGGCCTGTTCGCTTCCGAATACTGTCTCTGCCAGAGCCTTGGACAGCTCTGTCTTGCCCACGCCTGTAGGCCCCAAAAACAGAAAAGAACCTATCGGCCTCTTGGGATCCTTCAGTCCCACTCTTCCCCGGCGCACCGCCTTTGCCACGGCAGTCACTGCCTCTTCCTGCCCGACAACACGCTGATGCAGTGTCTTATCCAGCTTCAGAAGCCTCTGGCTTTCCTTTTCCGCAAGCTTCTTCACAGGTATCTTTGTCCACGAGGAGACCACGTCTGCGATATCCTCCTCTGTCACCTGAAGCCTGTTCTGGGAATACTTCCGCTCCAGCCTCTGCTTCATGCGGGCCAGTTTATCTTCTTTATCCTCCTGCTCTTTTTTCAGGAGGGCAGCCCTCTCGAAATTACCTTCCTTGATGGCCTCTTCCTTTTCGTCGTAGAGATCAAAGATCTCGTTCTGGAGCTCTTCTATATTATGCGGGACCTTGTAGCCCCCTAGCTGTTTTTTGGACGCTGCCTCATCTATGAGATCAATGGCCTTATCGGGAAGAAATCTGTCATTTATATAACGCTCTGACATTTTCACTGCCGCTTCCAGCGCTTCGTCAGTGATGATTACCCCATGGTGTTCTTCATAACAGGACCTCAGCCCTTTAAGTATCTCCAGGGCTTCTTCCGGCGTAGGCTCATCTACGGTCACAGGCTGGAACCTGCGCTCCAGGGCAGGGTCTTTCTCAATATATTTTCTGTATTCTTCAATAGTCGTGGCTCCGATCAGCTGGATCTCACCCCGGGCCAGAGCCGGTTTTAGGATATTAGAAGCATCCATAGCGCCCTCGGCGCCGCCCGCTCCGATGATGGTGTGCAGCTCGTCTATAAATAACAGCACATCACCGCTCTCACTGACCTCTCTTATGACCTTTTTTATCCTCTCCTCAAACTCGCCTCTGTATTTAGAACCGGCTATCATACTTGCCAGGTCCAGGGTCACCACCCTCTTATCCTGGACTGTCTGAGGGACAGCCCCTGTCACTATCCTCTGGGCCAGCCCTTCCGCGATCGCCGTCTTTCCGACTCCCGGCTCGCCGATCAGGCAGGGGTTGTTCTTAGTCCTCCTGCTCAGGATCTGCAAAAGCCTGTTGATCTCCATCTCACGCCCTATGACAGGATCCAGCCCGCCTTCCCCTGCCATCTGCGTAAGATCCCTTCCATACTGATCAAGGGTAGGTGTCCCGGTTCCGCCGCTCTGCTTATTTCTGGCCGCTTTGGCGTTCTGGATCAGCTCCTTGTACATCTCCTCACCGATTCCCATAGTCTCTAATACTTCTATAAAGACCTTCTGGAAATTCACATTCATGGTATAGAGAAGCTTGGATGCCACACATTCTGTATCCTTCAGAAGAGACATGAGGATATGCTCTGTTCCTATCTCCTCCATGTGAAAGGACACTGCCTCCCCGCGGCTGTTGTCCAGGATAGCTTCGGCCCTGGGGGTATATCCCTCTCTTCCGGCCAGGGCTGTATTTCCCTCCGGCGCGATCAGCTCGTCGATCATCCTGAGAAGCTTCTCCTCCTCCAGTCCGCAGTCCCTGAGCACCATGCCTGCAGTCCCGTGCTGCTCACGCAGCAGCCCCAGCAGCAGATGCTCCGAGCCGATGTAGCTGTGTCCCAGCTGCTTTGCCGCATTTTTAGCCGCTTTCAGTGCATCCTTTGCACTCTGTGTATACTCAATACGCATGTAAAATGTTCCTCCTGCTATTCATATTCTGAAAAAATCTCATCTACCAGCTGGTGAACCTCCTGGCATGATATATTCCTGCATCTGCCCTCCGCCAGGATCACCTGCAGGTTCCTCTTCATTTCTTCTATGGCCCTCATCTTATCCACATCAAGGGATACGATGGCTCCCCTCCTCCTGTCGATGGTAACAAAGCCCTCCTGCTTTAAGACTGAATAAGCCTTGTTTACGGTATGCATATTAATGCCGATATCCTCCGCCAGCTGACGCACTGACGGCAGAGTATCACCCTCCTGTATATTTGACGTGGCAATCCCCAGAATTATCTGGTTACGAAGCTGTATATAAATAGCTTCCTCACTTTGAAAATCAATTTTAATATACATGCTATCACCTTTCCTGTTCTGTATGCCTGATTATCCTGCGTTTGTTATACGTATAATAGCACAAAACTCACAATAAAACAAGAGCATCAAAAAAGGAAAGCGCTGATGAAACGTCCATCATCGCTTTCCTTCTGTACTTTCCAAGACACACGCCCGTGCGCCATCAGTATATATAGCCAAACTCCTCCACTGCTTCACATACTGCCCGCAGATTATCAAAGGATGTATGGGGATTGACGCTCCCCACTGTGCTGACTACAATATGCTTCCCTTCCCCAGCCTGTCTGATGTTATTTTTGACACACTGGTGTATGCTCTCAGGTGTCCCCCTCAAAAGAATGTCTTTTGGTGGTATCTGCCCATATATCACAGTATCCGGCATCACCTTCAGGATCTCTTCTGCTTCGATGTAAGGATCCACATTCACTTCATTTACCCCGATATTTTTCAAAAGAGGCAGCAGATGGAGCATATGGTAGTCTGCGTGGTAATATCTGCGTCCCTGGCTTCCCGGAGCAAACCTCTCATAGATTTCCCCCTCTGCTTCCCTGATAAATTCATCATAGAGATATGGCGGAAGCATTCCTGCCACATCGCTGGCAAAAGAGAATTTATTTTGGCCCTTAAATCCCGTGGCGCTTCTCATCGACTCCAGATAGCGTACCGACATCCTTTTCCAGAATTCCACCAGCTCGCGGATCTCATCGGGGTCCGTCATGATCCATGTCAGGAAATTTGTAATCCCGCACAGCTGGCCCAGCATAGTGGCACAGCCTTTGATTGAATCGCCGTAAGTTATGGTTATCCCATAATCTCTCTGGATCCTCTCCCTCCATTCCAGAAACCTGGGAACAAGCCCGCTTGACAAAAAGTCTGTATTCTCCATTCTGGAGATAAAAGGACCTATCTCCTCCGGGTCATGGATGACCGGCTCCAGTACGGGAGTAGCATCACGGCCGCACCTGAGGGCACCTCCGTAAACAGACGCATCCAGGATCACTCCAAAATCTATTTCCGGCATGATTTTATACCCAAATTCTTTTTCTGTTGATTTTGAACATTTTTCACGCATCTGCTGCTGGTAATCATATTCCGTGTAATACCTGGCGCAGTCCAGCTGCATATAGGCACAGATCCAGTCTCCATTCAGATAAAGGCTGACCGGCACCCTGGGAATATCCTCACCCAGAGTCATACATACCTGGTTCATTTTCCAAAATTCCTTATAATCAATCACGTCTGCCATCCCTCCTGTACATAAATTTAACTTTTCCCTGCACCTCATCCTGACCCCCGGCTTCAATATATTCCAGTCCCTGCCCCGGCCTGCCAAGCATTCCTGACGCAGTCTTCCCTCCTGCCGAATATCCGTAGAATACCACTTCTTCCCAGTCAAGTTCTGACGTTGACTGTATATCCCGCTCCGTATGAGGTATGAGAGAACCATTTTTCACAAGTACAATGATCGGGATACCGGCTGCTTCTATCTGATATCCCGCATTGCCTTTATAGCTCCTGCAGGTCTGGTAATCAATCCACTCTCCTTCCGGGAGGTATACATATCTGCTGCAGATATTTGCCTCCAGAAGAGGGGCTACCAGCATATTTTCTCCAAACATGTACTGGTCGCCGATCTTCCAGCAGATAGGATCCCGGGGATAATCTATAGCCAAAGCACGCACTACCGGCAGTCCCCGTTCTGCGGCATACACAGACTGGGTGTAGATGTAGGGGAGCAGATGATATCTTGTACTGACAATTTTCCTGAAGCTCTCAGTAAATTCTTCCCCATACTCCCACGGCTCCTTGGGCGGCTGTCCATGACATCTTATGTGGGAGGTAAAAATTCCGAATGCCAGCCACCTCAGGTACAGCTCCGCCGGACTTTTTTTGACAAATCCGCCCACATCATGGCTCCAGTATGTAAAACCGCAGGCTCCCAGGCTGAGGCCTCCGCGCAGGCTTGACGCCATGCCTGAATCGCTTGTCTCTGAATCCCCTCCCCAGTGCACCGGATACTTCTGGCTTCCTGCCCAGGCGCTCCTGGCCCAGATTACAGCCTGTTCTGCCCCGGCTCTTTTTTGTCCCTCACAGACTGCTTTTGCGTAGCGCAGCGGATAGAGGTTGTGTTCTGTCAGCCCGCTTTTTCCGCTTTTGTACTGCCCTGCAAGGGGAGCCCCCTCACCAAAGTCCGCCTTAATGGCAGAAACACCCATACGGGTCAGTTTTTCTATCTTTCTGCTGTACCATTCACCTGTGTCTTCGCTGCTGAAATCCAGCACCGCATCTTCTCCTGGAAGCCTTCCTTCCCCGTCTAAAACTGCCAGCCCCTTTTCCATGATCTCGGGATATAGTGTATTATTAGGATTGAAATATGGCATCTGCCACAGGCTGGCATGAAGATCCATGTCTTTAAGTTCCCTCAGCATTTCTTCCGGATCTTCAAACCTATCCGGCGCAAACTCATAATTACACCGCCACTCTACATCAAACCAGCCTGTGTCAATATGTATTACATCACAGGGGATCCTGTGGCTGCGCAGGTTTTTGGCCACTGCCATCACTTCCTTCTGTGACTGGTAAGTGATCCTTCCCATCCAGAGTCCAAAGGTCCAAAGAGGAAGAACAGGTGCCCTCCCCGTAAGACGTGTATAACTCTCCAATATCTGTCTTGGATCTCCCAGTATAAAAAAGCAGTCCAGTATCTCATCCCCGGCATAAATATTGGCAGCCGCATTATAGCTGTAGCCCAGATCAAAGGTCACCGGCGCGGAGGTATGCACAAAAAGTCCATATCCGCTGCTGCTGATCAGAAACGGCACTGGTTTGTACATCTCCCGGTTCATAGTTCCCTTTGGATCACACATCCACAAATTCAGCTTCTGGCCCCTCTTATTTATTTCTGTGAAGGATTCCCCTCCTCCCAGAAAAGCTTCATCCGGCTTGATGGACAGAGACAGGGACAGATATCTTTTCAGGTCATCTGTACACCGCACAAAAGAGGTGGGCACTGGTTCACTGTTTACAATCCCCGCTTTGTCCTGGATCAGCTTTGTCTTAGTCAGCAGCCGTCCGCTCCTGTCTAATATCCTGATCCTGGATGGCTCAAACTCAATGACACAGCTTCCCGCGCTGTCTGTATAGCAGACACCCCCCTCCTGCCTCCTGCACTCCCACCGGGATTCCTGAAATTTTTCAAGCATAAGGGATTTTTCCCTTCTATCCGGCAGAGGGCCTTTTGCCGACATCCTGAGACGGATCACATTTGTGCCAATAAAAGATATATCAAAAGGCAGCAGCTTATCCTGTCCATATTCATCAGGGAATTCCCACCCTCCGCTCCTCTCGAACGGCATGGATACCTGGCTGAAGGACGTGCGTATTTTCTTAGAATACCGCTGCCATTCCATCACACCTGCTCCGCTGTGCACATCCAGTTCCTTTACTCTTGTCATATGGAAGAATATATTATTCTCCTCTGCGAAAGGCTGGCTGACATCAATCACTTCATTCAGCAGACGTATATTACGAAAGCCCATAAAGCACCCCTTCCTCACTTATATTTTTGCTATTACCTGCTGTACCGGTCCGTCATTATCCCTAATCAAAGACCTCCCTGCAGGTATGTCCACCCGGCTCATTGCCCGCGGGAATAAGGATCTGTCGCATCACGCAGCGCATCCCCGATAAAATTTAAGGACAGCACTGTCAGCATAATTGCCAGCCCCGGAATCATGATCCAGGGATACAATGCGATCACTCTGAAGTTCTGTGCCTCCTTCAGCAGAGTCCCCCAGCTGGTCATAGGAGGACGCAGCCCAAAGCCTAAAAAGCTTAAGCCCGATTCCGCCAGTATCGTCTGGGGAATCGTCAGAGTCGCCAGTACGATCAGATGGCTGTTCAAAGACGGCAGAATGTGCCGGAACAATATTCTGGGGGTGGACGCTCCCATGGAGACGGCCGCTCTCACATATCCGCTCTCTCTGGCGGCAAGTGTCTTTCCTCTCACCTGCCTGGCCACATTTCCCCAGCTGACTACCGACAGCACAAGAGCTACCCCCAGCATCAGGATCACAGGGCTCATATCAGCAGGCAGAAAGGCGGCCAGCGCCAGTCCCAGAGGCACATTCGGTATGATCAGGAATAATTCCACGATCCTCTGTATGACCATATCGGCTGCCCCTTGAAAATACCCCGATATCATCCCTGCAAGAGTCCCCAGAAAGAGGGTGATAACAGCTGTTATAAATGCAATGATGATCGAGATCCTGCCGCCGTACAGCACACGGCTGAATACATCCTGCCCGATCGAGTTTGTACCGAACAGAAAGAAATCCCCTCCTTCTGCCCCTATAAAATGCAGGTCAAATTTCATACCTAAAATCCTGTAAGGCTCCCCCTTGATGAACAGCTTCAGAGGATATCTTTTAGAAGTGTCCTCTGTCCATGTCATCTCACCTGTCTTCAGGTTAAACTCTGATTCCAGCCCATAGACAAACGGAGTATGGAGCTTCCCGTCCTCACCCCTGATATGTATGCTCTGGGGCGGCGTACTGGCATATCTTGTCGTCTGGCTCTCCCCATATGGTGCGAAAAATTCAGCAAATACCAGGAGCACCATGATTACTGTAAAAATAATCAATCCTGCCATTCCCACCTTGTGTCTTTTAAATCTGTGCCACATCCTGTCCCCTCCTTATTTACTGTCCAGCCTGATCCTGGGATCGGACCATCCAAGCGCCAGATCTGCTATCAGGTTGCCAGCCAGCAGAAGTATGACGGTCAGCAGCAGGTAAGCTCCTGCCAGATACATATCCTGAGACTTCAGCGCCTGTATAAAAGTCGGCCCCATGACCGGCAGATTGAGGACAACAGCTGTCACTACGATACCTGATATCAGTTTCGGGGCCAGAAGCCCTGCCAGGCTGATCAGCGGATTCATGGCGATCCTGACTGCATGCCGGATGATGACCCTGTGTTTTTTAAGTCCCTTAGCCCTGGCCGTCATAATATAGGGCTGTGACATCACTTCTATCATACTTCCCCTCATGATCCTCATGACCTCAGTAATATTAGACAGAGAGATCGCTGCAATGGGGATCCATATGTGCTTCATCAGATCCATAACCTTTTCCAGGCTCCACGGGGCATTTACAAACTGAGAGGAAAACAGCCCTCCCGCAATCCCGTATCCTGAGGATATGAGCAGATAGATCAGTATCAGCGCCAGGAAAAACGGGGGTATGGACAGCCCCAGAAATCCCAGGAAGGTAAAGACATGGTCCCCTATGGAATACTTATGCAGGGCCGAATAAATGCCTATGAACATTCCGGCCGCCCAGGCCAGCACAAAGGATATCCCGGTGATTATGACAGTCCACAGAAACTCACTCTTTATCAGTTCCATGACAGGCTTCTTATACAGAAAGGAATATCCCAGATCCCCCCGCACCACACCGCCTATCCATCTGAAATACTGCTCATATACGGGCCTGTCCAGCCCGTACTGCTGCCTCATCTTTTCAGCCACCTGCGCACTTCCGGCAGAATCTCCGCTCTGGCTGATGGCATATGTTACAAAATCCCCCGGCGGAAGCTGGATGATAAAAAATATCAGTATCGAGGCCAGAAAAAATGTTATCACAGCGACACCCAGCCGCCGCACGAAATAGGATTTCACAGACAGCACCTCCTACTGCTCATAGTATAAGATCCAGGGATGAATATGCTTCTCTCCACAGAATTCATTTCCTGATATCCAGGTTTCCGGCACATTCTTAAGCTTCGCGTTTACTACTCCGCATTCCATATATGTTGTAGTGGGGATCACAAAAAGATTCTCCGCTACAAGGGCGGAAAGTTCTTTGCCGTATCCGGCCCTTTTCTCATCATCTGTGGCGCCAAGCGCCTCCACACATTTTGCATTGATATCCTGAATAAACCGGGGCATTTCAACCCCCTCTTTTCCGTCTGAATGGTACCATGCCTGCATGGGCACACCAACGTTGTGCCAGAGGTAATCAGGTGCAGAAAGATCAGCCCAGGCATAATTAAAACGTACCGGGTCTACCGCCCCATCCAGCTTCCAGGCATATGCCGTGTAGGAATTATCCTGCCATCTGGCCAGCATCAGAGACCTCTCAATTGTATTTACAACTGCATCGATACCCAGCTTTCTCCAGTGCTCTGCCACCAGCTCTATCCCCTTAACCGGCCCGGAGCCGTATCCATCCTCTGTATCGATTACGATCGTCAGCGGTTTGCCGTCTATTTCACGGATCCCGTCATTATTTGTATCCTCCAGACCCAGTCCGTCAAGTATCTCGTTTGCTGTGTCAGGATCATATTCCGTGTACATTTTTGCATATTCTTCGCCCGGGTAAGACGGCGCCACCTCAAGCGGACATGCACCCCAGCCTTCTACCAGCCCGAAATACAGAGAATCACTGATCGCTTCCCTGTCGATCCCCAGGCTCAGGGCTTTCCTGAATTCCAGATCTCTGAAAAGCTCCCGCAGCTTCAGGTCTTCACATGCATAATTCAGCCTGATGCACGGTCCAAGGGAGGACGAACTGAGCGCCAGCGCCCTGTATCCCCCTGCTTCCTCATTCTGTTTATAATAGGAGTAATCAGAAAACTGCATATTCCTGACCTGGAAATCAATCTCACCTGCAGCTACCATGGCAGGAATGGAATCCGTACTGGCCACGTATTTAAATTCTATTGTGTCCACGTAGGGCAGCTGGTTTCCTTCCTGATCTACTTTCCAGTAATACGGGTTCCTCTCAGCCACTATCAGCCCGTTATCCGTGTAGGAGCTTACCTTCCACGGAGACAGCTGCGGCAGGTCTTCCAAACCCTTCCCATTTGTGTAGGAACACCAGGCGCTCGTGAGATCCTCCCAGGTTTTTGTATCATCATATCTGGGATCAAACTGCTTCAGATAATGTTCCGGTGCATAGGGCTGTTCAAATGTAGCCGCATATTCAATGGGATAGTATTCTTTTAATTTCAGCTCAACTGTATAGTCATCTATCTTCTTTGCCCCATCGGAAACCACGGCTGCTCCCAGGCCATTCTGTTCCAGAGGGACATTGCCGCTCTGGCGCACTCCAAGGTCATAGAGGATATCGTCCACTGTAAACGGCTCTCCATCCGACCATTTAATGCCCTTATGCAGTTTCAGCACAAGTGTAGTATTATCATCTCCCTGGTACTCCCAGCTCTCTACCAGATTAGGCTGGGCTACACCCTCCTGGCTTACATAGACCAGCAGTTCATGCCTGGCTCCTATATAGTTGAGGCTGTTCCAGTCAGAGACTCCCGTGTATACTCTCCTGATAGTCCCCCCATATGTGCCCACTGATTCAACCTGCTCTACATACGGCTCCTCCGGAAGGCGTTCTTCTGCCGGAGGCAGTTCCCCGCTCTCTACCTTTGCAGCCAGATCAGGCGCCTCTTTATATACGCCGGTATCCTGAGCCTTAGTCAAAGTCCTTTCCGGCACCTGTATACCTGCACTGCCGCAGCCCGCCAAAACTGATATTGCCATTACTACCCCCAACAGTTCCTTTGCCCTTTTTCTCATCATATTGCTGCACTCCTTTCTCCTGGCAGGCCTGTCCTGCAGACCTGCATATTATCTTTCATACCTCTCCTGGTTCTGATACTGCTTCTGATACTGTTTCTGATACATTTCCCCCGGCAAAATGACAGGCCGCAAAGTGCCCTGGCGTTACCTCTCTTAGCTGGGGTTCACTGATCCTGCAGCATTCCTTTGCCCCGGAACATCTGGGGTGGAATCTGCAGCCTGACGGCGGATCTATTGGACTGGGGAGATCACCCTCCAGCAGGATCCTTTCCTTCTTTATCTCCGGGTCCGGGATAGGGACTGCATTCAGCAGTGACACCGTGTATGGATGGAGCGGGCTGGCATACAGTTCTTTTTTCTCACACTGCTCCACGATTTTCCCCAGATACATCACAGCAATACGGTCACTGATATGCTTGACTACACTCAGATCGTGCGCGATAAATAAATAACCCAGTCCCAGCTCCTTCTTCAGGTCTGCCATAAGATTAATGATCTGCGCCTGGATGGAAACATCCAGGGCGGATACAGGTTCGTCCGCAATGATCAGCTTTGGTTCCAGGGCCAGCGCTCTGGCGATCCCGGCCCTCTGTCTCTGACCGCCTGATAATTCATGGGGATACCTGCCTCCCTGCTCTCTGGTCAGCCCTACCAGTTCCAGGAGCCTGCCTATTTTCTCATTCTGCTCCCTGCGGGGCATTTTATAAATCACCAAAGGTTCCCTGATGATCTCCTGGATCGTCATTTTAGGGTTCATGCAGGAGTAGGAATCCTGGAAAACCATCTGCATATTCTTTCTTATATCCTTCAGCATCCTTTTATCCATGGACAATATTTCCTGCCCCTCAAACCATACCTCACCTGAGGTTGCATTCTCCAGACGCAGAACCGTGCACCCGGCAGTTGATTTTCCGCAGCCTGATTCTCCCACAAGCCCCAGGACCTCTCCTGGCTGAATGGAAAAACTAATACCATCTACAGCTTTTACCTGGCCTAAAAGTTTCCTGGACAGCTTTGATTTAACAGGATAGTATTTCTTTAAATTTTTTACTTCTAAAAGCGCTGTCCCACCACTCATGTCCGACCCCTCCTTTATATTCCGCTGCTGTCCCTTATGTCACCGGCAGCCATCTTACGCCTCAGCTCTGCTGTCTTTTTACTGAAGAAACAGGCCGCTTCATGATCCTCCCCTACTTTTACAAGCTCCGGCTGTTCTTTTAAACATCTCTCCTCACACAGCGGGCATCTTCCTGCATACCTGCACCCCTGGGGGAGATCTGCAGGGCTTGGCACTGTTCCCTTAATGGTATAAAGGCGCTCACACTCCCTGTCCAGCCTTGGCAGGGCATTCATCAGTCCCAGAGTGTAGGGATGGGACGGATTTTTAAAAAGTGTCCTGACATCTGCGGATTCTACTACCTTTCCTGCATACATGACCACCACTCTGTCAGCTGTCTCAGCGATGACCCCCAGATCGTGGGTGATCAGCATGACTGACATCTGCCTTTCCTTCCTGATCTGCATGATCAGATCCAGTATCTGTGCCTGGATCGTCACATCCAGGGCCGTAGTTGGCTCATCCGCAATCAGAAGCTTAGGATCCATACTTAATGCCATGGCGATCATCACCCTCTGCCGCATGCCTCCGCTCATCTGATGGGGATATTCCTTTGCACGGCTCTCCGGGGAGGGGATCCCCACCTTTTCCAGCATTTCCACTGCTTTTCTCCATGCCTCTTTAGAAGGGATCTTATTATGTGCCAGTATGGCTTCCTGGATCTGTGCGCCCACCGTATAGACCGGGCTTAAAGAGATCATGGGATCCTGGAAGATCATGGCGATCTTTCTGCCCCTCATTTTTCTCATCTCTTCTTCCCTGATCTGGGTCAGATCACAGCCATCAAATTCAATGGCCCCTTTTTTGATCTTCCCTTTTCCTGAGATCAGCCGCAGAACAGACAGTGCAGTCACACTCTTCCCGCATCCCGATTCCCCCACGATCCCCAGTATTTCTCCCCGCCTTATGCCAAAGCTCACATCATCTACTGCATAATAAACTTTGTCCTCCTGATAAAAACACGTCTGTAAACCCTTAATCTCCAAAATATAGTTGTCATCCATCTGCCGCCCTCCTGCTGACAGGTATTAGTATATCTGCTCCAGCTGCCGGATGGCATCCATCCTGAAGCCGTGAATCTTATCATGGCACAGCAGCACACTTCCTGGGTAAGCAAATACTGGAAAACGGTATCTTCCGATCCTCTCTTCCACATCCTGCAGCTCTTTCAGCGCCTCATATGCCTGTCTCTTATCCTGCAGTACCTCCACCCCTTTTACCATCAGATAAACTCTCGACGTGGCTCTGAACATTTCCACATACAGGCGGTACATCTCAAACTGGCTGACAAGCCGGCTGTAAAAATCAGGAGCCAGCCCCGGATTCCCGGCTGCAATCCTGTCATACAGCAGTCCGATCTCCCTTAAAGCCTCATCCTTCTCTTCCAGCAGAGACGCCACATTTTCCTTAGTCATATCCAGGTCATGCCCCCGCTCCGGGAACCATTTCTGAAGTCCGTGATGCTCCTTCGACAGGAAATCCCCATGCCGTATATCAGCCGGTATCTTACTGTTTGAGCTGAAAAGAAAATCATGCATATAGACTGTTTTTTTCATGACGCTCCATGTCCCATCCAGTATTTCCATGAGCGCTTTTGTGCAGTCCTCTCTGGCTTCCCTGCTTAACCCGGGGCCATACAGCCTGTATTCCTCCAGATAAGCCCTGTAGATCTCCTGAGCAGGCATGTCAGGATCCTGTGACAGCATGGCGCCTGCATAGACATTGAGCACATTTACTGTACCAAAGGCCGAGTGGGAAGGCAGCGCCTCCCAGTCCACGCGCAGGGTAAATCCCTTTGCCCCGTTGGCCAGGCCGTGCCTGATCCTGCGCCGGATATCGTCTATAAGGATGCATGGCATAACACCGAATCCAAAATATTCTCCCATTACCTCATATTCAATCCACATCTCCCGATCCCCTGTCCTGCCGATCAGGGCGTTATCAGGAAATGTGGGATAAAAATCCTGAGGCGTGTTCTTGACAGACACAATGATGTCTTCAGGAAGCTTCAGCATTCCCGCCCGGATACCCTCCTGCTCATCCGCATAATATGTAAAATCTCTGACCACCAGCTGTTTACCTGCCTCTTTTGTGGGCCTGTATATGGACATGATAATTTTCTCCTGCCATTCGTCCTGACTGAAATTCCTACAGCGCTCACACCCGCATTTGCCATGGGCCAGAGAAGCCCTGCTCTCCCGGGTCCCCGTGGATATGATAACTCCGGACAGCTCCGGCAGGCAGGCATACAATTCCCCGTATTTCTGCGGCAGGTATCTGTCCCACCAAAAGCTGTCACTGGGACACACCACACCGTCATGGGCGACAGAGCTTTCATAGATCAGGTCTGAGAACCACAGCTCTTTTGACTGCAGAAATACCCTGATCCCCTTTTCAGCTGCAATCTTCACAATACTCCGTAAAAGCTCGGCAAATATAGGCTTCTCGTCATGGAATACAAAGGGGCTGGGGGTTCTGTCATATATTTCCCCATAAATGTTCCTGTAGATATCATAGATGTTCTTATCCTTCTGTCCCTCCGTAAAAAGCAGTGAGGGGTATACTACTTTATCTACAATATCATTCTCATGGAATATCAGTGTGTTCATATTATGCCTGACCATAAAATCCGTTATCTTCCTGATTTTATCTGGGTTCCAGATCGTTAAAGTGTCGTGGATCTCAATGCTCCTCACCTGCATGTTACTTTTCATCGCTCTTTTCTTCCTTTCTTCGAGATACGGTTAAACCCTGCCTGTTGTTTTTCAAAAAATCATTTCCTCTTCTGTATTTGTATTTTTCAAATAATACCTTGGAAATATTTTCCATTTACTGTTTATAGCTCTATATCATTCAATATAATCTTTAAAATGATGTTCGTACATCATTTTAAATTAAAAAACCCCCTTCCCCCTTTACTTAAAAGGCAGCTTTCTGCGCACTGTACAGCCCGGTACTTTCCGCCCAACTGCATTTTTTGCGGGGCCGTTACAATATGATTTGACACCCCGCAGTTTTTCCGTCATTTTACCTCCGGTATCTTTTTTCCTACACATCCCCCTTCATTTCTTTATAGTATCCCTCCAGATTCTCCCTCATCACAATCTCCATTTTAGTAATGATCTCATTCTGTACCGGCAGCCTGCCCTCCATGAGATAGTCAAACAACACTTTTACCGGCTCATATCCCTGTCTGTACGGTTCCTGGCAGATGACTGACCGTACCCGCCCTTCCCGCAGAAGTTCTGCATGTTCCTCATTCAGGTCATAACCAACCAGACTGACTTTTTCCTCTTCCCCTAAGGCTTTAAGCGCGTCGGCTACCCGGACAAGATTATCGCTTGCCACAAATATTCCCCTCATCTGGGGATACCGCACCAGGATTTCTTTTACCTGTTCCGCCACACTTTCCATATTTCCATGAACTTTAAACGGCCCCTGAGCCCTTATCCCGGAATTTTCTGATAAGTAATTTCTAAAACCGGCAACACGCTGTCCCATATTTGTAAGATGCTCGCTGCGGATCACGATCCCGGCTTCTCCCCGGTGTTCCAAAAAGGCGTCCATCAGCTGTCCGGCACATCTTCCCGCCACCACATAATCCGAGCCCACATACATCAATCTTCTGGACAGCGGCATATCATTATTAAATGTCACAACGGGTATCCCGGAGTCGATCAAACTGTTAATAAAATCTGAAAACTCCGTCCCCGGCTCCCAGGGTGCCACAGCCAGAGCATCAATCTCCGGAAGCATCTCTCTGATTTTCCGTATCTGCTCTTTCTCATCCAGCGCATCCTTTGAGATAATAAGCTGCATTCCAAAATCCCTGAATTCCTCATATGCCTGCTGTATCCCCCGCTCTACCTGGCTTCCAAACCATTCCGGCAGCAGATAGGAGATACCGATATTGCACCTTACCTTTTTAGAGAGATACTTGGCATTTTTATTTGGTATATAGTTCAGCTCCCTGGCAGCTTCCAGAACAAGCTCTCTCGTCCTGGGCGATACACTCCCGCGGTTATTAAATACCCGGTCTACTGTAGCAATAGATAGATTCAGCTTCTGCGCAATATCTATCTTTGTTGTACGTTTCTCTTTCACTTCATAACCCCGCAATGATGTACGTACATCATTTTTCTGTAAAAAAATAAATTTCTTATATACAGAGTATCAGATAAATCTCCTAATGTCAAACAAGAATTATAAAACTAGCGTTTTAGATAAATTTACCTTGTTGTTTTAGTTAAAGATTCACATAGAGTCACAGGCCACCCCATAACTGTTCCGCAGTTTCACAGTTATATACAGAAATCCCACCGCCAAAAGCGATGGGATTTCTGTAATCCTGTATCATATTCTCATATCTTTTCTATAAATCTACCATATTGACGTCAATATCCTGATCCTTTTCGCTTACAGGCGCATCCTGTACCTGCTTGGGTTCCGGAGCCCTGTCCTGCTTTGGAGCACGCGGCTGGTCTGAAGGCCTCTTCTGCCTTGGGGGCCTTGACTGCTCAGGAGATTTCTTCTGTCTTGGAGTCTCTCTCTGTGCCGGAGCTTCCTTCTTGGCAGGAGCTTCCTTCCTTGCCGGAGGAGCTTTTTTAACAGGCGGCTTGTCCTGGTTTACAGGCTGGTCATAATCTGCCGTCGGCTCAACTGACGGCTGACTCTCCTGCTGCGCCTTCCTGTTA
Organism: Murimonas intestini; assembly: GCF_024622195.1. NCBI lineage: Bacteria > Bacillati > Bacillota > Clostridia > Lachnospirales > Lachnospiraceae > Murimonas > Murimonas intestini. The sequence continues at coordinate 41,802 of NZ_JANKBI010000016.1, read as the reverse complement.
TCCTTCCTGGACGGCTTCCTGTTCTTGCGTCCTGAATCCTTTCTGGGATTCTCTGAAGGCTTAAGCTGCTCAGGTGTCTGGCGGAATGTCTCTTCCATGACTTCCTGGTCACGCACGGCTGCAGATGCCTCATGGCGGTCATCTTTACCTTTTGTCTGGTTAGGAGCATAGTAATTATCCGTACTCATGCTCTTTTCTTTCCTTGCGAACTCATTTGTCTGATAATCCAGTTCATCTTCCGCATCCCTCAGGTCATCTTTTAAATCCCTGTTCTTTAAGATCAGGTTGATAATGATAAACAGCAGGATAACAGCAAATGCGATCAGACCATAGATGATTTTCATTGTCAGATCATTCTTGACCTTCAGGTCATCGACCTGAGCCCTCAGGCTGTTGGCCTCACTCTCAGCCAGACTTGCCTGGACATTGGGAGTTTCTGTCTGCGGAACCTCTGGCTGGGCCTGAGTAGCCGGCTGGGTCTGAGGTGCTTCCGTCACTGGCTCTGTTGCAGGCGCACCTTCGGCTTCTTTCACATGGAGCACATAAAGTGCATCGATGCCGCTCTCGGAACGCACGGTGATGCTTACATCTACTGCACCGTCAACCAGCGTCGTATCTGAGATATCCACGATAGTGGCATTTTCATTGGATGTCTGCGGATCTAACTCCAGCTTTGTGGTTCCTGCAGGGACAGTTACAGTATATTCAACTGTACTGTAATCAAATTCCGGTGACACTTCTCCGTTGGTTATCCCCAGACCTGCCAGAGAGTTGTCATCTGACTGCCCTGATGCCAGGACAGGCATGCTGAACATACAGATCAGGACAAGCGCCATCCATAAACTGTGCTTCAAACGTCTCTTAAAATTATTCATATATTACCCCTTTTCATCTGTCCGCTTATGCTTCGTCGATTGCTTTCCCGATGTCATGCCTGTAATATTTGTTCTCAAAATCAATCCAATTCACTGCTTCATAAGCGTTGGCCCTGGCTTCTTTTAAATCTTTACCTTTAGCGGTAACACCCAGGACACGTCCTCCATTTGTTACGATTCCCTTTTCTGTCTGTTTTGATCCTGCATGGAACACATAATATCCGTCTTTGTCTTTAAAATTTTCAAGACCTTTAATGACAAAGCCTTTTTCATAGCTGACCGGGTATCCGTCTGATGCGAGCACGACACATACTGCTGCATTGTCCTCAAATTCCAGATCGATTTTGTCCAGTGTTCCATCCACACAGGCTTCAAACACATCAATAATGTCATTTTTCATTCTCGGCAGAACTACCTGAGCCTCCGGGTCTCCGAATCTGGCATTATATTCCAGTACCTTGGGGCCATCCGGCGTCAGCATAAGTCCAAAGAAGATAATGCCCTTAAATGGCCTTCCCTCAGCTGCCATAGCATCAACAGTAGCCTGATAGACATATTTTTTACAAAATTCGTCCACTTCATCCGTATAGAATGGGCTTGGTGAAAAAGTTCCCATGCCGCCTGTGTTCAATCCTGTATCTCCGTCTCCCGCACGCTTGTGGTCCTGTGCTGAAGTCATAGTTTTAATCGTCTTCCCATCCACGAAGGTAAGCACAGACACTTCCCGTCCTGTCATGAATTCTTCCACGACCATACGGTTTCCTGCCGAACCGAATTTCTTATCTTCCATGATGGACTTGACTCCCTCGCGCGCCTCCTCCAGATTCTGGCAGATGAGCACACCCTTTCCAAGAGCCAGTCCGTCCGCCTTGAGCACGATGGGAAATTTAGCAGTCTCCAGGTATTTCAGCGCCTCTTCTGCATCATCAAAATTCTCATAAGCTGCTGTGGGAATATTGTACTTCTTCATCAGATCCTTTGAAAATGCTTTGGACCCTTCCAGAACAGCAGCATTCTGCTTAGGTCCGAACACTTTAAGTCCTCTCGCTTCGAACACATCCACGATCCCGCCTACCAGAGGATCATCCATTCCTATAACAGTCAGGTCGATCTCATGGGCAGCGGCAAAATCTGCCAGCTTATCAAACTCCATGGCGCCAATGTTCACGCACTGGGCATACTCAGCTATCCCCGCATTGCCTGGTGCGCAGTATATCTTATCTGCTTTTGGACTCTGGGCGGTCTTCCATGCTATGGCATGTTCTCTCCCGCCGCTGCCCACGATCAATATTTTCATTTTATTGCCTCCGTCTTATTTCCCCGGACAACGAGCCAATGCCATATTCTCATGGCCTTAGCTGCTTCCTCACTGCTTCCTTACTACTTTCCCGTCCACTACTTTTATCATGTCATTGGCGATGAGATTAATTGCCTGGGGCATGATCACCCACTCTGCCTCTTCCATCACTCTCTGCTGAAGGCTCTTGGGAGTATCATCCTCATGTACCTCCACCGCCTTCTGAAGGATGATCGGGCCAGTGTCTGTCCCCTCATCTACAAAATGCACAGTGGCCCCTGTCACCTTCACGCCCCGGGCAAGCACACCTTCATGTACCTTCAGGCCATAATAGCCTGTCCCGCAGAATGCAGGGATAAGCGCAGGATGGATATTTATGATCCTGTTGGGATACGCCTTTACCATAATTTCGGGAATCACCACAAGGCAGCCTGCCAGAACTACAAGATCCGGGTTATATGACTGTATGCTTGCGAGAAGCGCCTCATTAAAAGCCTGTCTGTCACCGAAATCCTTAGGTGAGACACAGACTGCCTCTATCCCGTTCTCCCTTGCTCTTTCCAGGGCATATGCGTTCTTATTATTACTTATTACAACTGCGATTTCTGTATTCGTGATGGTTCCGTCTGCAATCCCGTCAATAATAGCCTGCAGATTTGTACCGCCGCCTGATACAAGAACAGCCAGTCTCAGCATAAGGTCACTCCCTTTTCTCCTGCCTCAATATGCCCTATCACATATGGAGTCTCACCGGCAGCTTTTACAGCTTCCATTATTTTATCAGCATCTGCCGGATCAACTGCCAGTACCATGCCGATACCCATATTATATGTATTGTACATCATCTGGTCATCAATGCTGCCTTCCCTGGCAAGCATCCTGAAGATAGCGGGAACTTCATAGCTGTCCTTTTTCACAACTGCCCTGACGCCATCCGGAAGCATTCTCGGAACATTCTCATAGAATCCACCGCCTGTGATATGGCTGCAGCCCTTTATGCGCACTCCCGCTTCCTTAACATTCTTAAGTGTCTTCACATAGATTTTAGTAGGAGCAATGAGCGCCTCACCAAGTGTTGTTCCCAGTTCTTCATGATATGTCTCCAGAATTTCCTTTTCCATCCTGAAGACTTTCCTTACAAGAGAGAAACCATTGCTGTGCACGCCTGAGGATGCGATTCCGATCAGTGTATCTCCCGGCTTGATATCTTTGCCTGTGATCAGGTCTTTCTCATCTACCACACCTACTGCAAATCCGGCCAGATCATACTCATCTTCCGGATAGAAGCCCGGCATCTCAGCTGTCTCGCCGCCTATAAGCGCTGCATTTGACTGGGCACATCCGTCTGCCACTCCGCTGACGATAGTTGCGATCTTCTCCGGCACGTTCTTGCCGCAGGCTATGTAATCCAGGAAAAATAATGGCTCCCCGCCAGCGCAGGCAATATCATTGACGCACATGGCAACGCAGTCAATGCCTACTGTGTCATGCTTATCTAAAATAAAAGCCAGTTTTAACTTTGTGCCTACACCATCTGTACCTGAGACTAAGGTAGGTTTTTCCATATTTTTAAAGGCTGACATTGAAAATGCCCCTGAAAACCCTCCGATATTTGTCAGTACTTCAGGCCTCATGGTCTTTTTGATATGCTCTTTCATCAGTTCAACTGATTTGTATCCCGCTTCAATATCTACGCCAGCGTTCTTATAATCCATTTAATTTTCCTCCTAAAAACCTGTCTCTTCTATAATAATATATAATATACTTTATCCGGGCAACGTTATTTTTGTTTCATATATTCCTTATAACCCAGCTTGTCCAGCTTCTCAGCCTTTGCCACAACCTGATCCTTCAGATCACTGGAATACTTTTTCAGTCTCTCTAAAAGAGCGTCATCTGAGGTAGCAAGGATCTTTGCGGCCAGAATACCTGCATTTGCGCCGCCGCCTATTGCTACTGTAGCCACCGGTATACCGGAAGGCATCTGTACGATGGAGTACAGGGAATCTCTTCCGCCTAAAGAAGTGGTATGCATCGGAATACCGATTACCGGCATCGGGAAGATTGCAGCGCACATTCCCGGAAGATGTGCCGCCATACCTGCTCCTGCAATGATAACCTTCCATCCTTTGCTCTCAGCTGACTTTGCGTACTCGAAAAATACGTCCGGCTCCCTGTGTGCTGAAATGATAGTCATTTCATATTCTACTCCGAGTTCTTCCAGTACATCTGCTGCCTTTGCCATAACCGGCATATCTGAGTCACTGCCCATTACGATTCCAACTTTTGCCATGGTTTTATTCTCCTTTGTTTATTATTATTTCAATCCATATTATGGGTCTTGCTTTACCGAATCATTACAACTATTTATTCTACTAACTCCCACGCGGCTTGTCAACTTTTTTGTTAAAGCGGTTTATTTAACTCTTCAGTCCCTGGAAGCACAAATCTGCCGTTCTTTATGATTTCTGTCCTGCTTCCGTCTTCCCTGACCACTTCAATAAGCCCAAGCTCATCATAGGGAATGGTGATGTCAGTGTGGCAGTTAAAATATGCCCTGCCCGGATCTTCTTTTCTTAATATGGAAACTTCATTGTCACGTGCCACGATCTCCTTGCCGTTTGGATTGAAGACAGCCGTATCCTCCGACCAGCTGTAGCATGTATCACCCACTGCAAAGTGCGGTCCCATCTTCTCTGCTATGAGGATGGGCAGCTTATCGGCTATGCCATATTTTCTGGCAGCCGCATACGCGGTCGTATTAGTTCCGATAGCAAATTCTCCCAGCGGCAGCGTGTCGTGATGATAGAGGACATTTTCTCTTACATACTTTCTGTTCTTTTCCTCTGAATCAAAATTGCCGCAGGTATAATCTGTAATCATGCCGTCCTCCAGAGTTACAGACAAGTCAATATATTTCAGTTCATTGAGGTATACCTCGCTCACATGGAGAACTCCTGTGGTGCCGGAGAGCTTCGGTGAAGTAAATACTTCTCCCACAGGGATATTTACATCTGCCACACAGTTCTCAAACTTTGTCTGTTTCTGCGGATCTTCAATATCCTTCAGCATGACAGTCAGGTCAGTGCGGTTCCTGCCGCATCCCCGGATATAAACAGACACACCTGTATCCAAAACGTCTATGATCGTCTGCTGGATCCTCTCGTACAGTTTGTAATCCAGAGTATTTATCCTGACTACTTCCCTGAATATCTCCTCAAAGCTGCTGCCGATCTCCGGTACAGGGAATGCGATGATGGTAAAGCTTCTCTCTTCCCCAATGATATACTGGTTTGTCAGCTGTGCTGATTCACTGTCATACAGGGCTGACAGCTTCTGCTGCTTATCGCTTAAATGATATGCCTCTTCTTTATCCAGCGGTGCAAATGGCTGCTCTCCAAATGTCTCTATACATGCCGGGCCTGCATGCCCATTTGCCAGCTTCCTGTAATTCTCATATGCAGTGCGTATCACGCCAAGCTTTCTTTCAATAAATGGTTTATCCAGATAGATCGCATTGTCATTTTTGTGGTCATAATCAAACTGCTTATTCGGGATGCCTCCCAGATAACCGATACGGCTGGCCTGCCTCTTATTGACTGAGGAAACAGCAGCCCTGTATATGACAGGCTTCAGTCCCATCTGTGCAAAGTTCTGGATGGCTTTTTTGACCATCCGCTCAAATCCAAGGGTAAAACGGATATTGACTGTCTCTTTTTTAGACAGGTCTTTATGACCCAGAACAAATCCGATACGGTATCCTTCTGTATAAGTGTCAGCCATCAGGTCTATATCCTCCTGGGGCAGACTGTTCATGAAACGTGCCATCTCCAGCTCGTTTTCCGATACATATTCACCATATTTATAGAGATAGCGCAGATCATTTAAATCTTCCTCACAGATGATCCTGACTGCAAAATCAAGAGACGGGTCTATCGCCTCTCTTGTCCTGTATTCCACTGTAATATCGCTGTTGTCGCTCTCAAACCAGTAGACGATCTGCTGCAGCTTCCTGTATGAAGGCAGTTCATCCTCAAAGCAGTTATAGATCTCTACAAACAGCTCATTTAAGATCGTCATTTCCGTAAGCCTGCCCTCAAAGGCATAGACGATCATTCCACGCAGTTCTGCATACAGAAAACTTAAGATCCGGCCGTATACATCCCCCAGTGTCTTCACTGCCCAGGCCGGGTTTGCATAGCTGGTCTCATAATTTTCCGGAAGGATATCGGCATAGAGAGCGGCATTTTGTTCCTGCCACTGCTCTAATGTATAACCTTCCGTCTCTCCTGATTCCAGCTTCCGCTTCAGCTCATCCATCTGCATGATGAACTCCGCCATCTTTACAAAATAGTCCCTCAAGGGTTCCTGTACTGTCGTTTCAGCCGGGATCTGGGATATCCTCTCCACCACCAGGCTGTATCTTTCTAATAAGACATCGTCATTTTCCATTATTATTCCCCCGCCTTTATATTTCCGTCCGCTATATTTTTCTCGATCAATTCCCTGCAGTATGCCCACAGTTCCTCAGAACCGTCGCCGGTATGTGAGTTTCTTGACATTATCTGGGATTCTTTTACTTCATGTTCCTTCCAGCTCTTTCCATGATTTGCATTTGTCAGGAACACCGGCTGGATCTTATCAAGCGTATTTGCAAATCTGGCTTCTGCAGTCTCACCCTCTTCAAACTCATCCCAAAGCCCGCGCATTTTTGCAGCCTGGTCTGAGGGAAGCAGGCTGAATATCCTTTCTGCTGCTGCCAGTTCCCGCTCTCTCTTAGTGGAATTGCCTGCCGTATCATAAGCATAAGTATCCCCCGCGTCGATCTCAACGATATCGTGTATGAGCACCATGGCAGTCGTCTTTAGAACATCTATCTTCTCATTTGCATACTCAGACAGCAGGATGCACATAAGCGCCAGATGCCAGGAATGCTCCGCATCATCCTCTTTTCTGCTTCCGTCCGCCAGATATGTCTGCCTTATCACTTTTTTACTTTTATCAGCCTCCAGGATAAAATCCATCTGCTGCTTTAATCTTTCTATATCCATATGCTGCCTCCCTATCTGACTCCGAACAAATATATCGCAAGCCATATCACAAGTATTGTGCCGTTGATCATGGAGCCTGCCTTTGAAAAGAATGAAAGTCTGTTCTTTTCTTTAAAGCTGCGAAGCCCTGTCACAAGGCCGGCTGCTGCAATAATGATTGCAGTCATGCCGATCGCCCCCAGATATGCTCCGCCTTTTCCTCCATTTGCCATGGCAATGCCTACGAGCACTATGCAGATAACGGCTGACAGCGCTCCCAGAACTGTGGAAGTGATCCCCTTTTGGGAATGGCGTTTTTCAGCAAATGAATATGTCGGTTTTCTAGACATATAATTTTCTCCTTATCCAATTACAAAACGCAAAACACAGATAGCCTATAACGCCGCCCAGTGTATTCAAAATAATGTCATCCACATCAAAGCTTCCCACCTTAAAAATCAGCTGGATAGTCTCTACCATCAGGCTGAACTCCATACTCAGCAGGAAGATGAGCAGAAAACTCCGCGTTCTGCGGTTTATCACAGGCAAAATCGCCCCAAACGGAACAAAGGCCAGGACATTTCCAAATATATTGGTTATGAATGCCACTGCCCCTAACTGCTCCCTGTATTGGAAAAACCGTTTAATTTCTAAGAACGGAATCAGGTTGTATGAATACACCCGCTCAGTATTCGTCCTGCCATAGCTCTCCGCAAAAAACAGAAAATAAATAAGCAGCGCCAGATACAGCAGAAATAAGACGACCCCCATACGCCTTATCCGTTTTTTGGTCTTTCCTCTCATATCATCATTTTGCCTTTATCCCTTAAGAGTTTTGCCCCATGTATAATCATGAGCACGCCTGTGGCAACGCCTGTAGCGATTGTTACGATACCCACCACAATACCGGCAGTTCCCGCAGTCCTCATTGTATTATAGATTTTTTCATTCATGGCCGAATCCTCCTTTTTTAAAGCACGTGCAGACCGTGCTGCAGTAAACCCATAGAACTGTAACTTATTCTGCTCCGTATTGCTCATAATATGCGTCAATAGCTGCCTTAATCTTGTCATCAATGATGACTTTCCCTTTGTACTCCCTGTTATACAGGTGCTCTGTCACTTCTGCCATCGTTACGATCGCATTTGCCGGGAAGCCGTAAAGCTCCTTAATCTCATCCAGTGCACATTTACTTCCTTTCCCGCGTTCCATGCGGTTCAGTGAAACCATCAGTCCTTTGATCTCTACATCTCCCTGTGCCTTGATGATGGGGAATGTCTCCTCGATGGACTTTCCTGAAGTAGTGACATCCTCAATGATCACCACCCTATCTCCGTCCTTCAGCTTGCTCCCCAGCAGAATTCCCGTATCACCATGATCCTTAACTTCTTTTCTGTTGGAACAGTAGCGCACCTCTTTGCCGTAAAGCCTGCTGATGGCCATTGTCGTGGCAACACTCAGCGGAATGCCTTTGTACGCCGGCCCGAACAGCACATCAAAATCCAGACCATAATTATCATGTATGGCTTTTGCATAATACTCACCCAGCTTTTCCAGCTGCGACCCTGTCACGTAAGCGCCTGCATTCATAAAGAACGGGGATTTTCTTCCGCTCTTGAGAGTAAACTCTCCGAACTTAAGCACATCACTGTCCACCATAAATTCTATAAATTCCTGTTTGTAAGCTTCCATCTCTATCCTCCTGCGTATTCCATCTTATTGTATCCGCTGATCAAACTCCCCCGCTTTAAGGGGAGAATGCCGCTCCTCTATCTCACAGCGCCTATGAGATCTGTGATCTTATCCACGCCGTACTTCTCCATATATGCCTCTATGCCTGACACTACTTCCTCTGTGGCTGTGGGATTGAAGAAGTTCGCCGTTCCCACGGATACTCCCGTGGCTCCTGCCAGTATAAATTCAATCGCGTCCTCAGCTGTGGCTATACCTCCCATTCCTATGACAGGAAGCTTAACAGCATTCGCCGCCTGGTAGACCATACGCACCGCCACAGGCTTTATGGCAGGGCCGGAAAGTCCGCCCGTCCTGTTAGCAAGGGCGAAGGCTCTTTTGTGGATGTCGATCTTCATCCCTGTCAGTGTATTGATCAGGGAAAGTGCATCGGCTCCGCCTGCCTCAGCCGCCTTGGCCATAACAGTAATATCAGTCACATTCGGGCTCAGCTTCATGATAATGGGCTGTCTTGCCCTCTTCTTCAGCTCACTCGTGATATGTTCCACAGCCTTCGGGTCCTGGCCGAAGGCGATACCGCCCTCTTTCACATTCGGGCAGGAGATATTGATTTCAAGCAGGTCCACATCCTCATCCGCCAGCCGTTCTACGACCTGGCAGTAATCCTCCTCAGACCTGCCGCAGACATTTACAATAATCTTTGTATCAAATTTCTTCAAAAACGGAATATCCCTTTTAATGAATACTTCCATTCCGGGATTCTGCAGCCCGATGGCATTTAGCATGCCCGAACTTGTCTCCGCCACTCTCGGGGTGGGGTTGCCCGGCCACGGTACATTTGCCACACCCTTTGTCACTACGGCTCCCAGCTTGTTCAGATCTACAAATTCGCTGTATTCTTCACCTGAGCCAAAAGTCCCTGACGCTGTCATCACAGGATTTTTCAGTACCACGCCCGCTATATTTACGCTGGTATCTATTCTGCTCATAATTCTACCTCCGTGGATAAGAATACCGGCCCGTCCTTGCAGACGCGCTTGTTGTGCACATGAGAATGACCGTCCACCTCAGTAGACTGGCATACGCATCCAAGGCATGCCCCCACTCCGCAGGCCATCCTCTCCTCAAGGGAAAGCCAGCATTCGATCCCCCGCTCCTGTGCGAATGATTTCAGCGCCCTGAGCATGGGTGTCGGGCCGCAGGCGTAGATCACATCGGCATCCAGCCCGTTTTCCTTAATGGCATCGATAACTGTCCCGCATGTACCGCAGCTGCCGTCTTCTGTGGCTATATAGAGGGAGCCGTTCTGCTTAAGCTCCTCAGCAAGGAAGACCTCATCCCTGTAGCCCGCAATGATCTGCCTCACTCCGCCAATCTGCTTTGAAAGCTCCACAATGGGAGGAATTCCGATTCCCCCGCCGATAAGAAAAGCCTTTTTGCCCTCTCCTGCACGCTCCAGAGGAAATCCGTTTCCAAGCGGTCCGAGAATACTGAGCTTTATGCCCCTGTGATATTTTGAAAATTCTCTCGTGCCTGCACCGGCAATGCGGTAAACGATGCGGAGTGCACCTTTTTCCTTATCTGTCTCACATATACTGATGGGGCGTGGAAGCAGCCTGCTCCCATCCCTGCTGTACACAGAGATGAACTGCCCGGGAACTGCTGCCCGGGCTATCTTATCTGTTTTAAGCCACATGCTGTAGATATCAGTCCCTATACATTCCTGGCTTATTATTTCACTGTCTTCTCTGAATTTTTCTGCCATGTCTTCGCTCCTAACGGTTATTTAACGCCTGGGAGATATCAGCAATCATATCCTCCACGGCCGCCCTTGAGGCTTCACCGAAGTTTTCAGCTCCGTACTTTTCATATTTCTCCTGTTTGTATGCTGCTATGATCCCTCTGGAAGAATTTACGATCGCACCCAGTCCGTCTTCATTGAAGAAATGTACAAGGTCTGCGCCTTTTCCTCCCTGAGCTCCGTAGCCCGGTACCAGGATAAAGGACTTTGGCATAATGCGGCGGAGCACACGGCCCTGCTCTGGATAAGTAGCGCCCACCACAGCGCCTACATAGCTGTAGTCATCTCCCATACACTCTTCGCCCCATCTTGCCACCTGCTCTCCCACAAGTTCATAGAGGGGACGGCCGTTCACAAGCTGGTCCTGGAACTCCCCGCTGGACGGATTGGAAGTCTTTACCAGAATGAAAAGGCCCTTCTTTTCTGCCTTGCAGACATCCACGAAAGGTTTGACTCCGTCTGTCCCCAGATATGGGTTGACCGTCACAAAATCTTCATCAAACGGGGCATATGTCCTGCTGCCCACCTGCACCTTTCCTATATGTCCCACAGCATACGCCGCTGAAGTGGATCCAATGTCACCTCTCTTGATATCCCCTATCACCACCAGGTCTTTCTCTTTACAGTAGTCAACTGTCTTCTTGAATGCTTTCAGCCCTTCCAGTCCGAACTGCTCATACATGGCGATCTGCGGCTTCACAGCAGGTATCAGGTCAAAAACATTGTCCACAATTTCCTTATTATACTGCCAGATAGCTTCAGCAGCCCCTTCCAAAGTCTCTCCGTACTCCGCGAAAGCCTTCTGCTGGATATGCTCCGGTATATAATTCATCATCGGGTCTAATCCTACCACTATCGGCGCATTTGTACTTTTGATTTTACTGATTAATTTCTGAATCATTTCTTAAAATTCCTCCCTGTCCGTATATGCCGCAGCAGCCTGAGAGCTGTCTGCTGTATTTTGTTAAAAACTTAATTATTGTTTATTTTTTAGAATCGTCATAGACGATGCGGCCGCCGCAGATGGTCATCTTGACTTTTCCTCTCACCTTCCACCCGTTGAACGGCGTATTTCTGCCTTTTGAAGCAAAGCACGATGCATCAATGATATATTCCTCTTTGGGGTTGATTATGACAATGTCAGCCTCTTTTCCTGCTTCCAGGCTTCCCCTGTCAACTCCTATGACCTTCGCCGGATTATAACTCATCTTTTCAGCCATCTGCATGGGGGTCAGGATCCCCTTTTCCACCAGCTCAGTGACCGTCAGGGGCACGGCTGTCTCCAGGCCCACGATACCAAAGGGGGCAGCATCCATGCCTTTTAATTTTTCACTTGCTGCGTGGGGGGCATGGTCTGTGGAGATCACATCCATGATGTCATCCTTTAAGCCCTGTCTCAGCGCTTCCACGTCTTCCTTCGTGCGAAGGGGAGGATTCATCTTGAAGTTTGTATCTCCTTCAACGATATCCTCTGAGGTGAGCGTAAAATGATGCGGGCATACCTCGGCAGTCACAAAAAGCCCCTCTTCCTTTGCCTCTTTCACCATCCTCACACTGTCCTTTGTAGAACAGTGGCACAGATGGAGATGTACACCTGTCTCCCTGGCCAGCATGATATCCCTTGCTGCTATAATGTCCTCCACTGCATTTGAGATGCCTCTGTAACCCATGGCCTCCGTGTGTTCATCTGCATTTACCACTCCGCCCTTTACCAGGTTGATATCCTCACAGTGCGCCAGGACCGGAATGCCTGCTCTGGCGGCGATCTTCATGGCTTCCCTGTAGAGCCCGGAGTCCATGACTGACTTGCCGTCCTCACTTATAGCCGGAGCGCCGGCCTCTGCCATTCCTTCTATATCAGCCAGCTCTTTTCCTTCCTGTCCTTTCGTCACGGCTCCTGCCTGGAGGACATGGATCGGAGCATTCATCTTCGCCTTATTATGCACATAACTGACTTTCTGCTTATCATCAGTCACAGGCTTAGTATTCGGCATGGCCACTATCGTGGTGAATCCGCCCCTGGCTGCAGCCATGGCGCCTGTCTCCACAGTTTCCTTGTGGGTCAGTCCCGGATCCCGCAAATGTACATGGAGATCTATAAGTCCCGGCATGACAAAGCATCCCCCGGCGTCGATCACCTTTCCGGCCCCTGCCTTTTCTGCATCTATTTTCTCTTCTACTTTTATTATCTTATCGTCTTCAGTTAAAATGTCAAAACTCCCATTCCTGCCGGAAGCCGGGTCTAACACCCTGCCATTTTGAATTAAAATACGCATCTGTTTTCATTCCCTTCTTCTATTCTCTCCTGCCGCTGCAGGATAAAAATGCATAAAACCCCATAATCACTTTATTTTACCATACATACAAAGAGGCCGCAACTTTAAAATGTTTCGAAACAATAACATGTTGAATTCTCACATTTTAAATGATATGATAAACGTAACTATTTAGCAGGTCTGTGCATTTATTGCACTGACCTCTGGAACGAAAGAATGCGGGGAATGAAGGATTGATGTGGGGAGAGAAACCCTACCGTTCGCTTGATTATCATCTGAGGGAGCGGTTTGGTGAAAAAATATACAAAGTATCTTTAGACGGAGGCATGACATGTCCAAACAGGGACGGTCATATCGGCAGCAAAGGCTGTATCTTCTGCAGCGCCGGAGGTTCCGGAGATTTTGCGGCGGACAGACGCCTCTCCGTTACAGAGCAGATAGATTCCCAGATCTCTTCTCTGAAGGATAAAAAGAACGCCCGGCACTACATCGCCTATTTCCAGGCTTATACGAATACTTATGCTTCCTGCTCTTATCTGCGGGAAATATTTACAGAAGCCCTCTCCCATCCTGATATAGTGGGGCTTTCAGTGGGAACAAGACCTGACTGCCTTCCCGGGGACGTGGTTGGATTATTATCAGAATTGAACAGAACAAAGCCTGTATGGATAGAATTGGGCCTGCAGACTATACATGAGAAAACGGCCGGGTATATCCGCCGGGGCTATGGCCTGCCCTGTTTTGACAGCGCCGTGCACAGACTGCGCCAGGAGGGCCTTGATGTGGTCGTGCATACTATACTTGGGCTTCCCCATGAAACTGCGGATGATATCCTGCAGACAATAGAATATTTAAACAACATGGACATCCAGGGCATCAAGCTTCAGCTCCTGCATGTCCTTAAAGGGACTGACCTGGCTGCAGACTTTCTTGCCGGCAGATTTTCAGTCATGAGCCAGGAGGAATATACAGACCTGGTCATCAGCTGTCTGGAGCACCTGTCTCCGGACATCACTGTCCACCGGCTGACCGGGGACGGTCCCAGAGATCTTCTCATTGCTCCCATGTGGAGTACCAGGAAGCGCAGTGTATTAAATGCGCTCCATCAGGAACTGAAAAACCGCGGCACCTGGCAGGGAAGGCTGTATACAGCCCCATACCCGGCCTGACAGACTCAAAAGGAGATACTATGGCTGAACCTTTAACTCTGTACAAACTGATCATCCTCTACATGCTGAAAAAAGTGGATTTTCCTCTCACAAATGCACAGATTACTGATTTTATGCTGGACCATGAATATACAACTTATTTCACTCTCCAGCAGGCTCTCTCTGAACTTCTGGAATCTGAGCTGATACGGGTGGAAACCATATCCCATACTTCACAGTACCGTCTCACTGAAGCCGGCGCTGAGACACTGGAATACTTCTCCCACATGATTTCCAGGCCTATTCAGGAGGATATCGATGCATATCTGGCTGACAATAAGCTCAAGCTGCGCAATGAAGTGTCCGTACTCGCAGATTATTATAAGACAAACGGGAACGAGTTCGCCGTACACTTCCGTGTCAAGGAAAAGGCTAATGACCTGATCGACCTGACCCTGACAGTCCCCCTGGAAGACCAGGCAAAGGCCATGTGCAGCAGCTGGCATAAAAAATGCCAGCAGATATATGCTTATCTGATGGAAGAGCTGATGTGACCGCTCTTTAAAAATAGCGGATCCTTACATCTTTTATCCTACTCTCTAACCCACTTCAGATAAGCTTCAATATTCTTTTCATAACCATTCCCTGAGGGTCTGTAAAATACCTTATCTTTTAACTCCTCCGGCAGATACTGCTGGCGTGAGAAATGTTTCGGACAGTCATGGGCATATTCATAGTTGAGTCCGTGCCCCAGTTTGGCCGCCCCTTTGTAATGGGCATCCTGCAGGTGGGACGGAATAGTTGCTTTTGAACTTCTTACTGCTTCCATGGCTTCCCCGATGGCATTTGTAGCGGAATTGCTCTTTGGCGCCGATGCCACATACAGCACTGCCTGGGCCAGAATAAGCTGTGCCTCCGGCATCCCCACTCTCTCTACGGCCTGTGACGCCGCAACGGCTACCTGGAGGGCCTGGGGATCAGCATTTCCCACATCCTCAGATGCACAGATCATGATCCTCCTGGAAATGAATGTCACACTCTCCCCGGCATAGAGCATACGCGCCAGGTAATAGACCGCCGCATCGGGGTCTGAACCTCTCATACTCTTTATAAAAGCTGATATGGTATCGTAGTGGCTGTCGCCGTCCTTGTCATAGCGCACTACCCTCTTCTGTATGCACTCTGAAGCCACGTCCAGCGTGATATGTATCTTTCCGTCTCCGCTTCTGTCTGTCGTAAGCACGCCAAGCTCTATTGCATTCAGGGCTGACCTGGCGTCTCCCCCCGCTATGTCTGCCAGGAAATCTGCCGCGTCTTCATCTATAACTGCCTCATATGCGCCCATTCCCTTCTCTTTATCGTAGACTGCCCTGTCGATCAGTGTCCTGATATCTTTCTTATCAAGAGGCTTCAGTTCAAAAATAATAGATCTGGAGATCAAAGCCCCGTTTACTTCAAAATACGGATTTTCTGTGGTTGCCCCTATGAGTATCAGGGTGCCGTCCTCCACAAACGGGAGCAGATAATCCTGCTGGCTCTTGTTAAACCTGTGTATCTCATCCACAAAAAGGATGGTCCGCTTCCCATACATCCCCAGATTGTCTTTTGCAGAATGCACCACTTCCTCCATATCCTTTTTCCCGGCCACAGTGGCATTAATCTGCCTGAATTCGGCGCTCGTGGTATTGGCTATGACTTTTGCCAGGGTAGTCTTTCCTGTACCCGGCGGCCCGTAGAATATAATAGAGCTCAGCTTGTCCGCCTTAATGGCCCGGTAGAGCAGCTTGTCCTTTCCGATAATATGCTGCTGCCCCACCACCTCATCCAGGCTTCTGGGACGCAGCCTGGACGCAAGGGGCGATTCATTTTCCATTGTATTGCTTCTCATATAATCAAATAGATCCATAATTATACCTTTTCTTTTTCTGTTTTTTATCCGCCTGATGACACCTATTCCAGTATGAGCTCATCAGCTGTGACAAACTCATAGCCCTCCTTCTGGAGGATATCCACGATCTGCAGGGCTGCGTCAACCGATGATCCATAATAATCGTGTAGCAGGATGATATCATTTTCCTTTACATTCTTTACTACCCTGTTCACTACGGCAGAGGTGTCTTCTGTCTTCCAGTCCAGGGGATCTACACTCCAAAGTATGGAGATCAGCTCGATCCCGCACTCCAGATTGTCATTCCATGACCCAAACGGGGGCCTGATAAATTCTGTCCCTGATCCTGTGACCTCATATATCAGGTCGTTTGTTTTGATGATCTCCTCACATGCCTTTTCCTCACTTAATTTCGTCAGCTGGACATGATTGTATGTATGATTGCCGATCAGGTGGCCTTCGTCCTTCATGCGCCTGACTATATCTTCATTGCCGATGATATTTTTCCCTATGAGAAAAAATGTGGCATGGACTCCCCGTTCCTTCAGACCGTCCAGAAGCCTGGGTGTAAAAACAGGGTGAGGGCCGTCATCAAAGGTCAGCGCTATTTTGGGCTTCACATCATCTGTTTCTCCCCCGTCCTCAGCCAGAGGCTGGTCTGCACGAATGCTGCCTGATGTCCCTCCCGCGCTTATATCCTCATGAAACTTTCCATATAAAAATGCGCCTGTAAGCATAAACAGAACCATAAGTTCAAGACATATCGTATATCTGCTTTCCCACAATTTTCCCATGAAATCCCCGCGTAAACACAGCTGCCCCCAGTCCGGCCAGCCGCATTCCTGTCAATATCACTTGATTATATGCCGCGGGAAGCTGTTCTATTCATCGCGCTCGAAATACATATGATCCATATAAAGCTCATTAAAATCCGGGTCTGTGGAAAGTTCCACCTCCCTGGATATCTTTATGATATGTTCCACCTTCTGTTTCGCTTCCTCATCCAGTATGTACTGCTCCGCTCCGGAGAGGGAACTGTTTCCCACAGCCTTTATCCTGCCCTCAAAGGCCTTTGGAAGGAGCCCTATATCTATAGCCTTGTCCTGGTCGATGTGGAATCCAAAACCTCCTGCCAGATAAAGTGTATCTACCTGGTCATAAACCACTCCGTAGCGCAGCAGGAGCGTCTCCATTCCTGCACGGACCGCGGCCTTGGCCAGCTGTATCTCCCGCACGTCCTTCTGGGTAAATGTAATGGTATCTCCTGAGACGGCTTCCGCCAGCGGAAACCCTTCCCCGAAGTATTCCTCATCCAGAAGCCCCGTCTCATCCACAAGCGCTGCCTTCACCAGCTCAGCAGCTGTCTCAATGACCCCCGTGCCGCACAGCCCTTCAGGCTCTGCACCCTGTATGGTAGTCACTGAGGCTTTCCCGTCTGTAATTTTTACATTTGAGATTGCCCCTGCCACGCTGCCCATTCCCCAGGAAATATTTCCGCCCTCGAAGGCTGGTCCCGCAGCTGTGGATGTGACAAAGATCTTATCCCTGTTCCCCACTGCCATCTCTCCATTTGTGCCCAGATCCACCAGAAGGCAGACCTTTTCATTTTCTGCAAATCCGCAGGAGAGCAGGCCTGATGTGATATCTCCTCCCACATAGGTGGAGATCCCGGGCAGCAGTACAATATCGCAGTCTAGTTCATCACTCTTTAGTATTTCACTGAAGGGCCTTCTGATGGTGCTGATATCTACCGGCCGGAACGGGAAGATTCCCAGATGCTCACAGGAGAATCCCATCAGCAGATGGCCCATAGTGGTGTTTCCGCCTATGGCGATCTCCTTCACCTGGTCCCTCTCCACTCCCATGCTTCCTGTCAGCTCCCTGATGCCCGCCAGCAGATCCCGGCAGATGCTCTTTCTGAGCAGCTCCTTTTTGCCGTCATTTGACGCCTGTATCCTGGATATGACATCAGAGCCGTAGGCTCTCTGGTGATTAATGCCTGTATAAGTCCCGGCAGCTTTGCCTGTGTCCAAATCCAGCAGCTGCATGGCAAGCGTGGTTGTACCAATGTCGATCGCTATGGCATATCCAGAAGCCGCCTTCTCACGCGCCGCCGCGCTCTCTCTGCCGGCTACCACATTAAATGCTTCATCTGTCTGGAAATGCAGGCGTATCGTGCAGTCCCCCTGTGGAACTGCCTTGCATGCCAGCCTGAATCCGGCCTCCAGCTCTTCTTTTTTCAGTTTCTTCTCATCAGAAGGGGTGACTGGAAGATCACCTTCCACTACCTGTATTCTGCATTTTCCGCAAGTACCCCTGCCCCCGCACACGGCACTGACATAAATGCCCTGCCGGAGCAGGGCATTCATAATACTTTCATTTTCTTTGCAGGTCAGCGGATACCCCTTCCCCTCATCTGCTATTTTCAGCACATGTTCCATAGTATCCTCTCCTTTTTTGTTATCCTTTTACAGAATTCGTAATCATTCAGTATCTTCACGGTTACATGCGTCATGATCCTCAGGCTCTGTCTTTATATCTTGACCGCCGTCTGGCCCGCAAACTTTCTCATCTGCGCTATTCTCCATGATATTCTCATCATCTGTGATATATCCCCCGGCATCATTGACATCCTCATCCCGGCTTCCTGCATCTTCTGCCCTCTGTTTATCTGCGATACCGAGATATTCTTCCTTTGCCCTTCTCTTTGCACTGATAGTCAGCACATAGACGATAACACCCAGAAGCCCTGTGCTGCTGCTTCCGATTCCCACCAGGAAATACAGCAGTCCGGCATAGCCCGCAAATCCCAGCAGTACGCTGCGGTAAAATGCCCTCATCCTTGTCCCATCCAGGCCTTCCAGATCTCCTGTCAGCTTTGGCTCTGCCACATCCAGCAGCAGCCAGTAAAGTACAAGAAACACTCCCACGACAATATTGAACACTGTCTCATTGCTGTTTCCGCTGGCTATTGTATATACAAGATACCCCACTACCAGCACCAGCAGTATGATAGACGCGGCAGTGATTTTTTTTCTTACCTTTTTCTTCTCTTCAGGTTTCATATCCTTCTCCTTTTGTATGCGTTTTAGACGGCCGTCACTGAACTGTACTTTTCATTATACATGATACAGCGGGATTTTCCAATATCTTTTATTTATTGACTTCAGGCTGAAAATGGTCTATACTTATTGCGTGCGCAAACAGTTATTTGCGTAAGCAATTACATAAAGGAGGCATCATGAGGGAACTATTTAAATGGGCTTCTATCCTGGACCGGAGCTACAGCAGCTATCTGGATAAGAAGTTGGCTGAATTCAATATCAACAGCAGCCAGTATTTCTATATTCTGAGGATCTGCGACAATCCGGGCATCACCCAGGACAGTATTTTCCAGACTACTTACCGCAGCCCAAGCAATATTACGCGTGCCCTGGCACAACTGGAGACAAAAGGATATCTCACAAAGGACCCAAGCCGGGCTGATAAGAGGACTTATCATCTTTATCCCACAGATAAAGCGGTCCGGGATTATGATAAGATCCTTTCTATAATATTGGACTGTGTGGAAGAACTGCTCTCCCCCTTTTCCCAGGAAGAGAGGCTGGTTTTCCTGAAAATGCTCCGGACTGCCGGAGAGAACGCTTTTGCACTGAATAAAAATGAAAAAGAAAGAACGGAGGAATTTATGGATGAAGCCAACATCTATTGATGCTGACAATCCCCTGGGTTATCAGAAAGAATCTAAGCTACTTATTAATTTTGCAATACCTTGTATCATTTCCATGCTCGTCACGGCGCTCTACAATATTGTGGACCAGATATTCATCGGACAGGGCGTGGGCATGCTGGGAAATGCCGCCACTAATATCGCATTTCCGCTGTCCACCACATGTACTGCCATCTCCCTGCTGCTGGGCATAGGAGGCGCCTCGAACTTCTCACTTGAACTGGGCGCGGGCAACGATAAAAAAGCATCCAAATCAGCGGGGAACGCTATGATGCTCATGGCCGTCTTCGGGCTCTCCCTGTTCATCATAGTTGTCCTCTTCCTGACTCCAATGCTCAAATTCTTCGGGGCTACGGAGGATGTGCTTCCCTATGCCCAGACATATACCAGGATCACGTCTATCGGTTTCCCGTTCCTGATTGCAAATACAGGCATCAGCAAGCTGATACTGGCGGACGGAAGCCCCAGGTATTCCATGACATCCATGCTGGTGGGAGCCATAGTCAATACAATCCTGGACCCCATCCTTATCTTTGTATTTGATATGGGGATGGCAGGTGCTGCAATTGCCACTATCACAGGACAGATCATATCCTTCTGCATCAGCCTCCGCTATGTCTTCCATTTTAAACATATCAGGCTGACAAAGGACAGCTTCCGCCTGGATCTGAGGCACTGCCAAAAAATATTCGCCCTTGGGGCCAGCGCCTGCTTTAACCAGATCGCCATGACCATCGTACAGATCGTAATGAATAATACTCTGTCACACTATGGCGCCCTCTCTTCTTATGGAAGCGAGATCCCTCTGGCCTGCGCAGGCATCATTGCAAAAGTTAATATGGTCTTCATGGCTATTGTAATAGGTATCTCCCAGGGGACCCAGCCCATTGTAGGATTTAATTACGGGGCGCGCAAATACGGCCGTGTCAAAAAGACCTTCCTGCTTGCAGTGGGCACAGCCACAGCCCTCTCCTTTGTGGCCTTCCTCTGCTTCCAGCTCTTCCCCCGCCAGATCATATCTATCTTCGGTCAGGGAAGCGATATGTACTTTACCTTTGCAGAGCGCTATTTCAAGATTTATATGTTCCTGACACTGGCAAACGGCATCCAGCCTGTATCTTCTAATTTCTTTACTTCAATAGGCAAGTCCCGGCTGGGTGTTTTCATGTCCCTCACAAGGCAGATCATCTTCCTGCTGCCGCTGATCGTCATCTTCCCTCTGTTTATGGGAATCGACGGTGTTATGTATGCAGGACCCATAGCAGATGCCGCTGCCGCCGTAGTCTGTGTATTCTTCTCCGTCCGTGAGATGAAGGAACTGAACGCAAAACAGAAGGAGATATCCGGAGGGTCTGGAGCCGCTGCAACCATAGCCGGTTAAGACAGACTGCAAACGGAAGGAGGCACCAGAGCCTGACATGAGCAAAATAAATACAAACCAGGACACAAAAGCAATTGACGAAACAAAAAACATATCTTCCTACAGCACAGATAAGCTCCTTGAATTAATCATAGAGCTCCAGGGCCTGGCACAAGCTGGCCTGCATTATGGAAAGGATGCGTTTGACCTGGAACGTTATGAACGTATCAGGGATATTTCAGCTCATATGCTGAGCATCTGCTCGGATGAACCTGTGGAAAAAATAAAGGGATTGTTCTGTAATGAGACTGGATACCAGACACCGAAGCTGGACTCCAGAGCCGCTATTTTCAATGGACAGGGAAAAATACTTCTTGTCCATGAAAATAACGGTACCTGGTCTCTGCCTGGGGGATGGGTTGATGTCACCCTCTCTGTCTATGAAAATATTGTAAAAGAAGTGAAAGAAGAAGCGGGACTCCATGTTCTCCCCCAAAGGGTGATTGCTGTCATGGACCGTGAGAAGCACAACAAACCTCGCTATGCCTTCCGCATCTGCAAGATATTCATCCTGTGCAGGGAGCAGGGCGGCGGCTTCATTCCCAACATCGAAACTACAGGATATGATTACTTTTCCATGTCTGACCTCCCGACTCTGGCTGAAGAGAAAGTCTGCCGGGAACAGCTGCAGATGTGTTTTGATGCATACAGTTCAGATCATTGGGAAACATATTTTGATTAACATCAGGATTTCTCAATTTTTCTTCCCTGCTTCCCGGAAGCAAGAAAGAATCCGCTAGTAAGGGCTGTGAATGGCGCAACTGTCACAAGTCCAAAGCTTCCCACTATCGTGTCCAGGATCTCTGATGACACATATTTATAATTCAGGATATTGTCCAGGGGGGTGCCCTGTGCCATGAATACCATGAGCAGTGCCACGCATCCCCCGGAATAAGCAAGCAGCAGAGTCGTAGTCATGGTTCCCATGGCTGCGCGCCCCACTGCCATGCCTGAGCGCACTGCCTCTCTCCAGCCTATATCCGGCTTTTTCTCTACCACCTCATTGACGGCAGACGTGATATCTACTGCCAGATCCATAACTGCCCCCGACGATCCTATGAATATGCTGGCCATGAATATCTGTGTCAGATTCAGATGCTCATATCCGCTGTAAAGAAGGCTTTCTGAATTGCTCATGATCGCCCCATGTATCTTAAACGCATCTGTGAATATAATACCAAGTATGCATGTGGTTATGATCCCCAGGAATGAACCGCAGACTGCTGACAGGGACCGCCTGTCAAATCCGTACACAAGAGATATAATGATAACTGTAAGCCCCAGGACGATCCCCAGCCCCACAAGTACCGGCTGCATCCCGTTCAGATATGCAGGCACCATGACTTTCCAGATCATCAGTACAGTAATCACAAAGGACAGCACCGCCCTGATCCCTGTCTTTCCTGCAAAGAGGATAAGCAGAAGGACAAAACAGCCTGCCAGTATCCATTCTTTATTAAGGCGGTAATGGTCTATGAGGTTCACTGACATTATCTCCCCGCCGTTGTGGCTGATGACCACCAGCACCTTATCCCCCACCTGGAATATCTTATCTGTCTGCAGGGAGCCTGAGAGCATATTAAAGCCGTCTGCCTCCTGGCCTTTAAAGGCCCCGCCCAGAAACTTCACAGTACATGTCTGTTCCCCTGATTTTATAAGCCCTGTGCTGATGATCTTGCTGTCATTTACAGAGACTACCTCAGCTGCACAGCGCTCTGTGCCTTTATAGATCACGGCATCCTCAAAGCCTGTGGGCAGTATAAGCAAAAGCACTACCAGTGCCAGGCAGAAGATCACCGGCAGCTGGTAGCATACACTTTCTCTTGAAATTTTTCTATCTTTCCCTTTTAACTTATTAAACATAAATTATTCTACACCTGTCAGGGCCGCAAGGTTTTTATAAATATCTGTATTGTCATAGTAACCTTCAAACAGCGCTTCGCCTGCTCCTGCTGCGAATACCGGCACCGGAAGTCCTGTATGTGCATATGATGCAAAATTGATTCCTGACTTATTATTGAGAAGATGTGTGATCGTTACTGTGAGAGGCTCATATGTGCCGTATAACACATATTCTTCCTGAGTCATTGCATCTTTCTTTGCACTGCCTGTATCCATGGTCCTCTGATAAGCTTTTTCAAGAAGAGAATACTCATAATCTGTGAGTACCAGCTTGGAGTCTTCTGCAGCATCAGGATCATCACCGGCCATCAGTCCGAAGTTTTCCTTGATATCCTTTAAGACATCTGTAAACTCAGTCTTTTCTTCTTTATATTTTGCCACATAGTCAGAGTCAAATTTAGCATAGGATATTTTCTGGTTAGCCAGATTTGTCAGGTAGGTATCATAGTCTGTCCCTGCATAACCGATTGTCAGACCACCTGTCTCATGGTCGCCTGTCACCAGGATCAGAGTGTCATCAGGATGCTCATTATAGAAATTGACAGCCTCTTCTACTGCGTCACTTAAGGCTTTTGTATCATTGATGGTGGACCCTGCATCATTCGCATGGCAGGCCCAGTCAATCTTGCCGCCTTCAACCATCATGAAAAATCCATTGTCATTATCAAGGACGTCTATTCCCTTTTTCACATAATCTTTCAGTTCCCACTCTGCTTCCTGCACATCCAGTTCATATGACATGGAATCTGAATCTGCCAGGTTCTCTGCGATCACGATGCTCTTGCCGTCCTCAGCTGTCAGGCTTTCTGCCTCAGCCTGTGTCTTGACCACCTTATATCCAGCTTCCTCTGCCACCTGGTATGCATCTGTCTGGTCCTCATTCTCTCCAGTGGGGTCTAAGAGGGCTCCGCCTGCAAAATAGTCAAAATTACTTGCTGTCAGTTCCATCGCAATATCATAGTAGCTGTTTCTGGATGCCTGATGTGCATAAAAAGCAGCCGGCGTGGCATGGTTCAGGTTTACTGTGGTGACGATTCCAACCTTGTAATCCTTCTGGCTCTTCAGTTTTTCTGAGATAGTCTCAAATTTCTGTGTCATAGTTGTATCCATGTTAATAGTACCGCTGTAAGTCTTGTTGCCTGTAGAAATCGAAGTTGCCGTTGAAGCAGAATCCGGTGCAAAAGATGTGCTGTCATATGTCTGCGCCGTTCCTACAACCGGGAAGTCCATGAAAGAAAGTGCCTGTGACTGGATTCCCCCATCACTCTCAGTCGTCCCCAGATAATCTGCCGTGGCCTGGATCTGCGGGAAGCTCATACCATCTCCGATAAACAGGAAAATATACTTAGGCGTCCCTGCTTCTGTCTGGGAATCTGCTGCTTCTGTCTCTGATGCAGCCTCCGCTGCCCCCGATTCTGCCTCTGTCTCCTCTGCCGCCAGAGTTGTTATTGCCTGTGTCCCTGCCAGTGTTGGTGCAATCATTGCAGCTGCGAGCATGATAGCGCTGATCTTCTTAAACTTCATAATGTTCTCCTCCATTGAAAAAAGTAGTATATGTTTTGTACAAACCATATACTACTCTTCCAGTGTAAATTCTGTTTAAGGCCGTTTGTAAAGATACGGTAAGATTTGGTAAAGTTTCTGCATCCGGAAACTGCATGCCCTGCTTTGCCGTATATCTCACGGAGTGTATCTTAAAACCCGCTTTTAAATTTTTTCCCTGTCATAAAAAACCCTGCTGCCAATGATGTAAAAGGGATAACAAGCAGAGGGAAAAATCCCAGAAGCAGCACATCCATCATCTGCCCTGCAGCCATAGCCAGGGCTGTGTCCCTCCCTGTCCCCGTAAAGCTGGCTAAAACCCCGACACATCCGCAAAGATACGCGCTCAGAAGCACAACTGCCGCCATGCCCATATTCAGCCTGCCGGATGCCATGCCGGTATGTGCGGCCTCAAGCCAGTTCATATCCTTCTGCCATTCAAGAGAACGCTTCATTGTTCTTACGATCCGAAGCCCTGTATCCGCCGCAGCGCCTGATGCTCCTGAGAGCATCCCGGCTAACAGAATGCCCCCATCGCCTGTCAGCGAATCCGGTACAGCCGCAGCAGCCACGGCAGCAGTCATTAAAATACTCCCTGCACATCCTGTATATGCTGCCGCAAACTCCTCCTTACTGCGCGCCTGCAGCAGCAGGAGCACAGCTGAGATCCCCAGCGCTGCCAGAATGCCCGAAACCGCCGGAGCAAATCCCCTCTCCCATGCAGGAAGGATGATTTTCCATATAAGAAGCATGGACGGTATAAGCATTATAATAGAAGTTATTTTTTTCCTGCCTGTCAGCAGGATAATACCCGCCATACAGATAATTCCCAGAGTGAGCTGTCTGTCCAGGCGGAAGGTATCTGATAAGCTGACCCCTATAATCCTGCCATCTTCTATGCTCATACTGACAAGAACCCTCTCACCTTTCTTTGCTCCTTTCGGAAAAGCCGTTTCCGCTGTTTCCGGAATAGCGGCCTCAGCCTCACTGCCTGCAAAACTGCCAGTCAGTATCCTGACCCTCAGAGGTTCATTTCCCTCCACAACAGCCACAGCCCCCTGCATACCGCCTGCCCCTGCTGCATCTGTGCCGCTGATCCTGCTGCCTGATGCCGGCAGCAGGATCAGTACGGCGCTCAATAAAATGCAGAAGATCACAGCCGGGTTGATTCTCAGATTCCTTCGGGGAATCCTGTATATAAAAGAAATGTTCTGTACTCTCAGCGTTCTCATACTTATCTCTCCTCTCACTTAAACCATTTTGTAACTGTTCAGTACCTTCTCAGTTGCATGCAAAAATCCATTTAATATCGCCTCCGGCGATGGGATTTTTGCACCCTTGAATCATTTTCTTACGGTCTGCGCAGTAAATGCACAGCCCTGCTGAATAGTTACAACATTTTTCTGTTATCATAATTGTAACAAAAATATGTAAGGAGACCTGGATACCTTTGTAAAGAGAACGTAAAATCCCGTTATTTATCCTGCAGTTCTATCACTTTCCCCCCAAGCTGCCTGGATTCTTCGGCGGCAAATGCCATGATATGCCCCTGCAGAGACATTCCCGCACCGTAAGCACCCATTCCTTTTTCCGGGTTTTTCAGTATCTGGACAAAGTCTGACATAATCCTCTCATCGCCGCCGGAATGCAAAGTCTTAGGTGTATGTACCCTGACCTTTGTAATATTTCCTGTATCAAAATCCCTGATATAAAAGCTGTCTTCCTCCAGACACCCTTCTATATCACCCTTTGTTCCCATTATCTTTGTCTGCCTTGTGATCTCCTGGGTAAACGCGGATGCCTGGAAGGATACAGTGACCCCGCCTTCATATTCCAGATTTACCACCTGTCTGGACACTGCATCATTGTCGCACTGGTATACACATCTGCTGTAAGGGCTTTCCTTCAGATGCTTCAGAAATGCCTCCCTGTCGTCTGTCCTCATAATGATGTCCCTGAAATTATCCCTGTTTGTCCTGTCTTCCAGATATTTGTAGGCTGAGTACTGGCACGTCTTATCATAGGGACAGCCCTCCATACAGTTGGCGGCAGCTCCCTGAGGCATATTGTCCCTGGTAAAGTAGCTGAGATCTCCAAAAGATGATACTTTCCTGCACTTTCTGCCTCCCAGGAGATAATTGAAGATATCCATGTCATGACAGCATTTTGCAACGATCATGGGAGTAGTTTCCTTCGTGTTATGCCAGTTTCCTCTCACATAGCTGTGGGCGAAATGCCAGTATCCGATGTTTTCAATATGATGGATAGACTGGACATCCCCAATGGCTCCGCTGTCTATCTGTTCCTTCATTGCCATAAAGTAAGGCGTATGCCTCAGTACATGGCAGACCATCAGAGGCACTCCTTTTTTATCTGCTGCCTCTGTGATCAGCTTTGTCTTCTCCGCCGTCTCAGCCATAGGCTTTTCAAGGAGTATCCCCCACCCCTTTTCAATGGCCGCCATGGCCGGTTCAAAATGCTGCTGGTCCTGGGTAGATATGATGACCCCGTCCAAACAGGGATTTTTATCAATCATATCCTTCCAGTCCTCAAACTGCCATTCCTCCGGGATCCCATGTGCCCTGGCAAATACTGTCCGCCTGTCTTTAAGAGGCTCTGCGACACAGACAAATTTTATTTCTTCCGGATACTTAAATGCATACGGCGCATAGCAGTTTGCCCCGCGCTCTCCTGCACCGATCAGACCTAATCTCAATTGTTCCATATTTATCTCACCTTTCCGCATTTATTCCTATATTGTTCTGTCAGCCTTTTACCGCGCCCGCTGTCATTCCCGCAATAATATATTTCTGTCCGAAGGCATAGACGATGATGATAGGCGTGATGATCATTACCATGATGACACATACCAGGTTCCAGCTTCTCTGGAACTGGCCGAAGAAGCTGTACACCATGGTTGTCATGGGCATCTTCGTGGATGTGTTCATTACATAAAACGGCGTGATAAAATCATTCCACGCATTCATGAAATTTAAGATGACTACAGTGACTGTAACAGGCTTCAGCAGCGGAAATACTACCCGCCAGAAGAGGCTGTTGCAGCCGCAGCCGTCAATGATGGCCGCCTCATCTATCTCCCTTGGCACAGTCCCTATAAACCCATAGTAGAGGAATATAGTGAATGGGGTCACAAGCGCCGAGTACAGAAGGATCAGCCCTATTCTTGTATCCATCAGGCCGAATTTCTGCAGCACCAGAATGGCTGGCACCATATTCAGCGGAGCTACCAGACCCACCAGAAAAAACAGGTACAGGCCCCGGTGAAGCCTTGTCTTCCTCCTTGACAGTACGTAGGAGCAAAGGGCGCCTCCCACCGTGGCGATTATAACTGTGCTCACCGACACCACCAGGCTGTTCATAAAGGCTCCGAAAATATCCACCTGCTCCATGACCTGGCTGTAATTTGAAAATACCCACTCCGTTGGCAGGGACAGCCTCATAGAGACTGACTCCCCCTGGGTCTTAAAGGAATTCAGCAGGATAATGATCAGCGGAATGAATACAAGGACGGAAAAGAGCCATAATACAGCTGCCTTGACTGTCTTCATGATTTTATGCTTCTTAGTCATCTGTCACTCCTCCTCCTTTGTCATAGCCTTCAGCACTGAGAATGCCACTATGCAGGTAAATACAAACATGATGAGCCCCAGAGCTGTAGAGAAACCATACCTGCCGGAACCATATTCTTTATAGATAACAGTGTTTAATACTTCCGTCTTCCTGGCCGGACCTCCGTTTGTGAGCACAAATACAAGGTCAAATACCTTCAGCCCTGCTATCAGGTTCAGGATCAGATTGATAGTGATGGACGGCAGCATCTGAGGAAGAATGACATATCTCAGTTTCTGCCAGCCGCTGGCCCCGTCAATATCCGCGGCTTCCAGATAATCATCTGAGATAGCCTGAAGACCGGCTATATAGATGACCATATTCTGCCCCACAAGCCTCCAGATCTCCACAGCTATGACTGCCCCCAGCGCAGTCTTCGTATCCCCCAGCCAGTCGTGTGTAAAGCCTCCCAGCCCGATCAGGCTCAGAAAATCATTGATCACACCATATTCAGGATTGTAAATTGACTTGAATACAAGCCCGATAATGAGGGGCGAGAGCATTACAGGAAAGAAAAAGACAGTCCTCAGAAAATTTCTTGTTTTGAAACCTTTGTTAAGCGCAAGCGCCATCCCAAACCCGATCACATTCTTAAATACTGTGGTGAATACTGCAAATATCAGGGTATTTACAATCACCAGGATGTACCGCTTATTAGTAAATATATCAATGAAATGATCAATCCCAATAAAATGGATCTCATCGTTGACCGCATTCCAGTCCGTAAAGGATAAGGCCAGCCCCATAAAGCTGGGAATAATGAAGAATGCCAGATACAAAATAAGCGGTAGGAGGGTGAAGTAGGATGGATATATTTTTTTGTGGTTCATACTGCTCTCCTCTCTATATGCGCAGCGTCATTTACGGCGGAGCGCACTGCATTTTTTGTCGGAAAAGGGGTGTCCCGCCTGAGACACCCCTTCTCTAAAAGTCCTGCCCTCAGAATCCCTCAAGACCTGCATCTTTAGCGAGAGCTCTTCTTGAATTATCAAACTCTTCCAGTACTTCCTGCGGTGTCAGAGACCCTACAAACATTTCCTGGCAAAGCTCACTGATCTTTCCTCCGTCATAGAAGTAAACGCTGGCTTCTGCACCCGGAGCGTTCTTGTCGCCCGCTATTTCCATCAGGTCTGTGAAAGCCTTTGTCGGAGCTGCTGTGATGCCTTTTACTGCTGACATCATGTATAATGGTTTTTCTTCATAGAGCTTTTCAACATTAGCCTTCTCAGCAAGGAAATCGAAATACTGTTTTGCCTCTTCAATATGCTCACTGCCGGCATTGATGCATTTTGTAGTTCCGCCTGCTGTCAGGGTCACGTATTCATTATCCACAAGGGGACTTGGGAACATACTGTAGTCATCAGGATTCAGCTCCGGAATATTATTCTTCATCTCATTTGGATAAGAGCCATGGATGATGATCATGCCATATTTGCCGCTGTCCAGCGCTTCATAAGAGTTATCATAGATATTGGACATATGGTTCTCTCCAAAATACCCTGCTGCCTCCATCTCCTTAAGCTGCTCAAGCGCCTGCACATATTCCGGAACATCTGCAAATCCGATCTCATTGCTGTTCAGCTGGTTATACAGCTCAGGATTGTTTGCAAGTGCAAGAGCGCTGGCTCCCTCCATCCAGTAATGTGTATGCCACAGGTCCTTCACGAACTCATATACAGGTGTGATGCCCGCCTCCAAAAGTTTGTCACATGCCTCCTTGAATTCTGCATAGTTTGCAGGCACCTTGATTCCCAGTTCCTCAAATACCGCCGGTTTGTAGAGTACGCCGTTTGTGTCATCCACACCTGCTATATTCTGAGCATACAGCTTTCCGTTGTAGGAAGAGCTGTCGATGGCCCACTGCTCCTGATCTGCCACCCAGGCCTCATCAGAGAGGTCCACCATATTTTTTTCAGGGTTAAAATCCTTTAATTTTGTTCCTGAGTAGGACATGAAGATGTCGGGTCCTTCCCCTGTATTCAGCTTTGATTTGATGATCGTCTGGTACTGGTCATCCGGGCTTAGCTGGAAGTTGACGGCAATCCCTGTCTTTTCCTCAAATTCCTTCGCCAGCTCTCTGTCTACATCCAGTATCCAGTTCTGGGAAGCTGCAAAATTCAGCGTCACCTTTTCTCCCGAGGAAGCCTCCGCCTTCATTCCTCCAATGCCTGTCCCTGCCAGCGTCACTGCCGCCATCGCCATGCACATAGTCCCCGACAATACCTTCACTGTCATATTCCTCTTCATAATTGAAATCCTCCTTTTCTCTCACTCCGGCTTCTTTGTTTTGATGAACTCATTATATTCTCCCTGAGATGATTTTGAAATGCACAATTCTGAACTCTTGGGTGGAGAAAACTGAACACTTCGTTTAACTCTATTTTCTTTTCCTGCAGTTCTTGCTATAATGTAGACACTTAGTCAAATACCCATCCGGGAGGTCGTCATGAAAAAAGCTAACTTTTCTTCCATTAAAACAAAGATCTTCGTTTCCTACGGGTCCCTGATCCTCATCATATGCATCTTCACCAGCCTGCTCTATTATTACACTGCCTACAATGCTTTCCTAAAAAACTACACCAAGAGTTCCCGGCAGCTGTCAAAGATCGTCTCCCACCAGCTGGACCAGTATTTTGAACAGATCAATTCGATACAGAAGAAAATCCTGGAGAATGATGAGATCCGTGATTATATCTTTGTGGATGCAGCCAGCCAGGATTTTGAATCTGACAGAGAGTTTCAGAAGACCATCTATACCATCACAGGATATGATTTCGGCTTTTTTCACATGAATATCCTGAACCTGGAAGACCATTCACTGATCAACTTCGGCAGCCGCTACATATATACTCCCTCTGAAGACTATAAGGTCACCCCTGAGATACAGGAAAATATCATAGACCCTGCCGTCGCATTAAGAGGGAGGAAATTCATCGTTCCCCCCGGCCACGGCTCTCTGAACATTGTGGATGAGGACACTCCCACCCTGTCCTTTGTCCGCTCTTTTCCACGCTACAGCTACTCACTGTCAGAACCTAAGGGTGTCATCGAGATACAGGTCACCTCATCCAGCATTCAGGAGCTGCTGGAGGCGACCCTGCTCTCCTATGATAACCAGGCTGAATCTATATATATCTTTGATGAGGAAGGCCGCCTTGTCTATCCCCTGGATCTGCCTGATGAAGAGCTCAAATACTATATATCACTGGATACAGAAAACAAAAATGATTTTAAAAATCCTTTTACCCACAAATCAGAGATAGTAGCCGGCACCTCCTCTTCCAGGACGGGATTTACTGTACTGTTGTGCACGCCTGATTCTGCCCTGCAGAGCAACAAATCTTTTTTCAGGAATGTCAGCCTTATTATTGCCGCTGTTTCCCTGCTGCTTCTCATAGCCCTGACCTACAGGCTGGCCAGCAGCATTTCCAGCCCCATCATCAAGCTGAAGGAGAGTATAGCAAGCCTGAGCCTGGACTCTATCTCAGAGAAATCGGCCTACCATGCAGATACTTCATTAAATGAACTGGAAATGCTCAGCGATGCATATAATCATATGCAGCTGCGGCTGAAGGAGTCACTTGATGATATTGTCCGCAGCCGCACCCTGTCCATCCATTCCCAGATCATGGCTCTGCAGGCCCAGATGGACTCCCATTTCCTCTACAACACCCTCACTATTATTTCTATCATAGCGGAGGAAAATGACGACATACAGGCATCTGAGATGTGTGTCAAGCTGACCAGGATGCTGCGCTACATAACAGAGGACCTCTCTAAAAGCACGACCTTCTCAGGGGAGCTGGAGCACACCCGCAACTACACTGACTTGATGGCTATCAGATACGGAGGACAGATCTGCTTTGAATATGACACAGAACCCTCTCTTTCCTCAGTCTGCATCCCCCGGCTTGTCATACAGCCTCTTGTGGAAAACTGTGTAAAATATTCCAGAAGCCCTGACAGGCCTCTTCACATCCTTATCAGGACATGGCAGGATAAGGACAGCTGGTGCGCCGAGATCTCAGATAACGGCAGCGGATTCTCAAAGGAAGTGGTGGACGGGATATATGAAAAGATCAAAAAGCTTGACCAGGAGGAGGCTTATCCTCAGATACATATCAACGGTATGGGTCTGGCAAATATCTATCTTCGTCTGAAGCTTTTTTATGAAAATGATTTTAGATTTGACATAGAGAACCACGGAGGACCCGGGGATGGATCTTCCGTTATCATAGGAGGCAGAATGGACCATGAAAAATAATGAGATCACCGTATTTGTCACTGAAGATGAACCTATCATACTTGGAAATATAGTCAAGAAAGTGGAAAGAGCCGGAGATTCTATCCGCGTATGCGGCCAGGCCACCACAGGCGAAGACACACTTAGAAAATTTCAGGATATTCTCCCTGACATCCTCATCACAGATATTGAGATGCCGGGCATGAACGGACTGGACCTTATACGCAGTGTGCGTGAGTCCTATCCCCAGGTACATATTGTGATATTAAGCGGTTACAGCAACTTCGAATACGCCCGCACGGCAATCAAATACGGAGTTGATGACTACCTCTTAAAGCCGGCTTCCCAGGACGAGATATCACGGCTCCTGGATAAGATTTCCGCCCCCATCCTGGAATCCAGACGCCAGCAGGAAAGAAATATCCTCTCTATGGCTATCCAGGGAGATGCCCCCCTGGACAGCATGCCCAGCAGCTTTTCGGACGGCAGCTTCCTCCTGGCCCATATTACTCTGGGAGGGCCGCCAGTATTTTTAAATTCCGCCGCTCTTCCCTCTCGGCCTGCTTTCTTATCCTCAGCGCCCGGTCTGTGGGGACGCCTGGACCTGTCCGGTCTTTTCAGTCCTGAGGGGACCCCGGGGGCTGATTATTTCTGGCTCATTGATGAACATTATCCCCTTCAGAAATTCCTTATTCTGCATATTAAGGAACTACAGGCAGATATACGTTTCACTGCCAGAAGGCTTCACCAGCATATGGGAAAACAGCTGGAAAACATGCCTTATTTTGTACTCTGGATGGCTTCGCCGCTCAGCTGCCGCGAGCTCTGGCAGGCCGCCCGGCGTATGAGGGAAGCACTCCCCCGGTACACAGCACCGGCGCTGCAGGGCATGGCCCTTTTGGAGGAGGACCCTCAGCTTTTCAGCCCGCCTGCTAAGAAACTGCGCCAGGATATAGATACACTGGGAGGCATGGATTCCCCCTCTTCCTTCCTCTCTTACTCCAGAAATATCCTGGAGGGCTGCCTTAAGGAGCGCTGCTCCCAGTCAGTCACAGAGAGCTGCCTCTACGACATCTTCAGGCTGGCCGCCTCCCTGTTTCAGCTCCCTGAGGCTCAGGTACAGAAAGCCCGCTGCCAGTTCTGTGAAAGGATGGTCTTTTCAACAACGAATGCAGAACTGTGTGCAGCCTTTGAGGATATCCTGAAAGAACTCCTGAAAGCTTCTCCCCTGGAAGCCGGTTCTGAGCAGTTGTGCCTGAAAATACAGGAATATCTGGCAGACAATTATCAGAAGAAACTATCTGTCTCGGACCTGTCAGAAAAGTTCGGCTATACGCCGTCCTATATAAACCGCATGTTCAAAAAGGAGTTTGGCTGCCCGCCCCTGCAGTACCTCACCGGTCTGCGCATAGAGCAGGCAAAAAAACTCCTTGAAAAAGAAATCGATATCAAACTCATAGCTTCTGCCACAGGATATGAGGACGCCCGGTATTTCAGCCGGGTATTTAAAAACGAGACGGGCATGACCCCCAGCCAGTGGACTTCTAAAAGAAGTTCTTCAGTACCACTTCATCCACAGGATACGGACAATTGACAAGCTTGGCATGGTTCTGAAGCATTTCCCGGACTGCCCTTTCCTGTATGTGTGCCGGGATCTCTATCCTGCCCAGCAGTTCATCCATAAAATGCTTAAATTCATCCATATCCTGAAAGTCCATCTTATCCAGGACCTGCCCTCTGACAGCCTCATCTGCTGCCGCCATATATGGCGCCTGGAAAATCCCCACTGCCCTGCCGTGGGGAACCCCCTCTTCGTATGTCAGGTAGTAGCTGAGTCCGTGAGGAAGGGAGGTACCTGTGTGGGAGATCGCCATTCCCGCCAGAGTGGAGGCGTTCATCATATTCTGCAGGTCCTCCTCTTCTGCCTCTCTCTTTCCCAGGAGTACTTCTTTTCCCTTGCTCCACAGGCTCAGGCTCTTTTCACAGAGCATCCTTGTATAATCAGTAGCATTTGTATTAATATAACTCTCAATACAGTGCCCCATGGCATCGACTGAAGTGGAGACCAGAACGGAGGAAGGGGCACTGCGCAGGTATCCCGGATCCGACAGCGCCAGTGCCGGGAATATCTTGTGGGATATGCTCCCCTTTATCCTCAGCTCATGCCTGGTCAGTATAGCCCAGGGTGTTGCCTCAGAACCTGTACCGCAGGTAGTCGGGACAGCAGCCACAGGATATGCCTCATCACTTCCCTTTCTATAGAGGAACTCCCCATTTTCACCGGGGTGCTTCATCATCAGGGCAATTGCCTTTGCCGCATCCAGAGGCGACCCGCCGCCGATACCGATCACAAAATCAGCTCCGGCATCCAGCCCTGTTTGCCGCGCCTTCATCACTGTTTCCACTGAAGGATTCTCTTCGATTTCGTCAAATACAAGATATGGCACACCCATCTCCTCCAGGGCAGTCCTGACATCCTGCAGGGACCCGTTCTTTTTAGAGGAATGCCTCCCTGTTATAATAAATGCCTTTGACCCAAGCCCGCAAAGCTCCTCCTTATGGTTCATAACACAGTTTTTTTCGCAGAATACCTTTGTTGGCATATAAAAATACATCTCTCAGACTCCTCCTTTTTTATATCATATTATGAGTGCTGAAACAGACAGAGCGCCCAGGAAAAATACATTGTAGCCTGTAAATGCTGTCAGATACCTGCCCTTGCTGCTCCCCGCACTGCGTACATAATATATATAGGAGATCAGGCTTGCCAGAGAGGCAATCAGCGTCCCCAGATTTGCAGCGATAGTCTGCAGGACAATAGTCCTGACCTTCACAGTTACGGCCTTTCTTTCGTCAAATTCTTTCACGACTGGTATTATAGCAGAGACGACCCGGTTTTACCAGTCCCTCATCTTATTTATAGCCGCCACCCTGTTGCTGACACCCAGCTTGCTGTAAATATTAATGATATGTGTCTTCACCGTTGCCATGGATATACACAGGCTCTCTGCTATCTCCTTATTTGAACGCCCCTGCTCCATCTCTTTAATCACCTCCAGCTCCCTGGCCGTCAGTTCATACAGGTTATACCTCATCCTTCTGCTTCCGCCGCCCTGCCGGCCTGTCTTTTGAGCAGCCGCTTTTCTCACAAAATCCACTGCTTCAGGGCTCAGTCTCTTCTTTATTTCCTGGGGGAACGCTTCCAGTATAGCGGCAGCAGTCTCCTTCTCATACCAGAATGGAAGAGCCAGTCCATTTTCAGTCCCATAAGACACTGCCTCCACAAAAAGGTTGAGCAGTACTCTCCTGTCCCCTCCTCCCTCATACAGCATTCTGGCTTTCAGCATGGAGCCTTCCGCGATTTTCAGCTTATTTCCTGATTTTCTCGCCCTTGCGATCAGACTGTCCGCCATATCAAGAGCCTCACCCGTTTTACCCGTATCATAACATATACCTATCATCAGCAGCTCTGAATCCATATTTTTCTGAACTGCATCGGCATGTTCATATTCCTGCCGGAACCTCTCCGTCAGCTCACCGCTGTGTTCTATGTAAATAGGGTACCTCAGAAGCCTGGCCAGGAAATATATATTCCTGTACATCTCATCTTTCTCCAGAACCTTCAGGATCTCCCCGGCCTTCCCTGACTGTCCGTCTATATAATACCACTCCGCCAGAGTATACAGATATGCCGTGCTGACAGAATCAGCCCCCTTTTTCACCGAAGCCTTCGCCAGCTCAAGTTCCTCCCAGGCCTCATCCATATTCATCTGCTTAATGTGCAGTCCCGCAAGTCCGATGTGGTAGGATGCCTCAATGGTGGGGACACTTTCTATATAGCTTTTCATCCTGTAGTAAAGCCTCAGGGCCTGCCCCAGTTCCCCGTATGCTTCCAGCACCTGCGTCTTCTCTATCAGCACAAAGCACTCAATATAAATATTTCCTGCTGTCTTATAGATACTTTCCGCCCTGTCCAGATATCTCACTGCCTCCTTCCCATTCTCCTGCAGAAAGAAAAAATAAGCCTCCTTAATAAGCAGATATGCCTTTGTCACCTCATTCATTCCCATCTCTTCTATCTGTTCAAGAGAGAGCACCGTGATATTTTTAAAATCCCAATTCACATTAAAGAAAATATTAACATTCCCAAATGCCTGAAAAACAGGATCATCCATCTTATTCTCTTTAATATACCTGTAGATCTCATCACATTTTTCAAAATCCAGCGATGCATAGTGGCAGAAAAAATACTGATAGGCAAAATTTACATTCTTAACTGCTTCAGATATGGGGACATGGCTCATGTAGCTGAATGTGACCACGTTCTGGGGCATAGACAGAAGTTTCTCCATGAGAGTCTCGTAGTCTTCCGCCTCCTGCAGCAGCCTGACCCCCTCCTCCTGATCTCCAATCCGGAAATAAATTGGGGCGGCCCGGCGGCAAAGCTCTCGCTTTTCCTCCCTGTCCTTCTCCAGCATATGCAGCAGAAAACCTCTCAGGATCCCATGATAGCTGTATTCTCTGCCGTCCTCTCCTATGTTCACCACAAACAGATTTTTATCAAGTATCATTCCCATGACCCTGTCAAAGGCTATATGCGGCAGCAGCTCTTCGCAGATACTTCTGCTGAAATACTCCAGGACGGAAGTCTTGACAAGGAATTCCTGTTCCTCCCCTGACAGGGTAAAAAAGATTTCCTGGCCGATATATTCATAGATCACACGCTCACTTGTATTGGCATATACCTTATTCTTCTGCAGCCTGGATGCCACCGCAAGCAGCTGCGCCCCTCCGATCCATCCATTTGAAGTAAGCGCTATCTTTTCCACAGACGGGTCTGTTTCCTGAAAGCCAAGTGTATGTATGAGAAATCCCCTGCACTCTTCCTCCGTCAGGCGAAGGTCCTCTTCGGTCAAAAGCAGAAGCTGGCCCTGGACAGAGAGCGCGCCCATGTAAATACCTGGTGTCTCCCTGGAGAGTAAGATAAGATGCATATTTCCTGGCATGCTTCTTATAAAATAATCGATAGTTTCAATCAGAAATTCATTTCTGATATGCTGGAAATCATCCAGCACCAGATAAATCTCCCTGTCCTCCCTTATCTTATTAACAAACACGGCAAGCATCTGCCACAGTATATCCTTCTGGACGTTCTCCTCGAAACTGGCTGACAGGGCGCCTTCCTCTCCCTGCAGGCAGTCCCTCAGCACAAAAAGGATATACCGCCAGAACAGAAACACCTGGTCCATACGTTCATCCAGGGCTATCCATTTAGTATCCTCAGCACCTTTTTCTTTAAAAAACAAGGAGAGGAGGGTAGTCTTCCCACTCCCCGCCCCTGCCTTTATGACTGTGACCCTGTATTCTCCCACAGCTTCCAGCTGCCTGGTCAGCTTTCTTCTGGGAATATAGTTTTTCCTTGGCGCCGGGATCCTGCATTTCACAGGCATTACCGGAAAATCACTCTGCTTTACATAATCTCTTTCCATGCCGTACATAGTCCTTTCTCGTCTTCAGCATGCCTATACTGATAAAAACTGCTGAGATGATTATAACATAAATCAGAGATGTTACAGCATCCTGATTCAATTTTCCTCTTTCCCATAAGTCAGCAAACCTCATGAGATTCTTCTGAGGCATCAGGTAAAGCGCCCTGTCTGCCCATGAGCTTCCCCCTCCCAGATCATAAAATGTCCCTGAGAGTACGCTTGTGAGCACAGCCACACAGCTCCCTGCCATATTGCCCGTATCGGCTGTCATAAAAAAGGAATGTATGAAAAGAGCCATGCAGGTAGAAAGCATAGAGCACAGAGCCAGAAGAAAAGCAAACTGTGCCAGGGTAAATCCCGTATCCTCACCTGCCAGCTTAGCGATACAAACCATTATGAAGGAGGGCACAAATACAAGAGCCCAGATAAATACTGCCTGCCCGGCCAGATATCTGCCAAAGGACATGGGAGATACTGCTATCCTCTCTATAAGATGCTTTTCCTTATCTTCGGCAAACATCCTCCCATACAGTATCCCCTGCATCAGCAGGAACATCATCATATATCCTATGATATTCGTCCCCACCTGCCTGGTTTCCTGGCCTGCAGTAATACCTTTATCGTTTAGGACGCCTGCTCTGCCTGCATTTCCGGCCTGCAGTGCACCCTGGCCTGCCTGCACGGCTGCCTGTATTCTCTCCCTGTATGCGTCTCCCTTAGCAGTCTCAATGTCAAAACTCCCGTCATCTGCAAGCTTTACAACAGCATCATACCTGTTCATAAGAAGCTCTGACCTGGCGGGCGCCTTTTCCGGATAGGTGACGCTGCATTCCTCCTCCAGATATTCTGCCCTGCCTCCCAGCACTGCAACATCCGGCGTTGTCTGAAGCCTGTTCGTCAGCAGGATAGCTGCTGCCGCTGCAAGAGATGTGAGCAGCACTGCTGTTACAAGATATTGCTTCTGCTGCATGATACGCGCCCAGTTATTTTTTAAAACAGTCAGCATATGCAGTCCTCCTTCCTGAATGTAAAGCAGCAGACAGCTGTCATAATAATGATACACCCTGCCAAAAATCCGGCTGCTGGCAGCAGCAGATGAGAATCTCTGTCATATATGATCTGAAAAGCTGCATTCACGATCCATTTGACAGGAGATATCATACTTATTTTCCTGACAGTCCCGCCAAACCCATCAAGGGAAAACAGCACGCCTCCCAGCACAGCCAGAAGATTGATAATAATACTCTGAAGCTGATTTGTCATGGACTCCTGTTTGATCACGCAGCACATAGTGATCCCCAGCGTAACCGAAAACAGCTCTGTCAGGCCCAGCAGCACCAACAGCTGCCCCACTCCCTTTACCTCAATGCCAAATACCAGGCTCAGTATGGCAAAATCAACAATATGAGCCAAAAAAGAAAATACAAAAGATGCACCAATCTTTGCCAGAAACAGGCTCTTCACGTTTCCAGGCGCATATATAATCCTCATGTTCGGTTTCTTTATCCGCTCTTCCATAAATGCGTTTGCCGCTGTCATCCCGCTGCTCAGAGCGGAGTAGATAATCAGGGTGACTCCGTAATAATCATATGAGCTGAACCCATTCCCATACGCTCCCTTTGTCAGATACCCTATTATCATAACAAGAAGCAGGGGAAATGCAGTAGCGTAGAACACCCACATTGGATTTGTAATCAGGTTCTTAAAATCTGCTTTGGCAATCAGCCATAAATTTCTCATCATATCCCCTCCCTATGAATCCCTAAGGCTTTTCCCTGTCAGCTTTAGAAATACATTTTCAAGTGTAGCAGTCCTGCAGAACAGATTCTTTATCCGTCCTCCGTCCCTCTGGGCCATCTCTATTATACCCTCCAGGTTTTCTACATTTTTAAGGGATGATATTATGATCTGTCCGTCCTTTTTATCAACCCCGCGGACACCTTCTATCCTGAAAAATCCATCAGTATCTGTATTGTGTCCCTCTTCCATTTCCAGGACAAACTGTCTCTCGTCAAAAATCCCCTCTTTTAAGCTGGCGCAGGTCCCCTCCGCAATAATATTGCCGCTGTCCATGATCAGGATCCTGTCAGATATCTCCTCCACCTCTTCCATGTAATGAGTAGTGTACAAGATTGTGATCCCTTTTGACTGCATATTCCTGACAGAGCTTAAAATGTGGTTCCTGGACTGGGGATCGATCCCGACCGTGGGCTCATCCATAATTAGCAGCTTTGGCCCATGCGCGATGGCACAAGCAATATTAAGCCTTCTCTTCATACCTCCTGAGAAGGTGCATGCCTTATCTTTTTTTCTGTCAGAAAGGCCGGCAAACTCAAGAGCCTCCTCTGTCTTCTCTTTCAGTTCACTGCCTTTCAGGCCATATAGGGAGGCAAAAAAAGAAACATTTTTCTCTGCGCTCAGATCCTCATAGATAGCCAGCTCCTGGGGGACCACTCCGAGATTTTTCTTGTAGGCATTCAGACATGTCCAGATATCCCTGCCATTCCACAGTACCCTGCCCCCGTCACTGTCCAGCAGCCCGCACAGGATATTGATCGTTGTACTCTTCCCCGCCCCGTTGGGCCCCAGGAGGCAGAGTATCTCTCCCCTGTTCACCTGGAACGACAGATCATTTACTACATGCTTATCACCATATGACTTATTAAGCATTTCAACCCTCAGCAGACCTTCGCTGCATTTTATCCCTTCATCTTCTTTGATCTTCATATCCATTTTAACCTGGCAGCTGTATGCCGAAAGACTCCTTATTTGGGAAACTCCGCATTTATCCGCTGCCCTCTCCTTTTCCTTTGATAACTATATCCTACTACCCGGATTAAAAAAAGAAATCAACCGAACGGTTGATTTCTCATACTGCAGGCGGCTATATTTCTCATCCCCTTATCTTAATTCTTTCAATCCACATTTGTTCAGAAGTTTCTCCTTCAACAAATATGTATCAGGAAATTGGCATAATTTATTGTTTTCCATCTCCGCTTGTATCATGACTTTATATCAATGATAATTTATAATTTTTATATTACGCCTCATTATATTTATCAATAATTATATTTTTACAAAATTATCAATATATTTAATCTGATATATTGTTGATTCACACAACGTATAGTATAATGAACGTAAAGATAAAATTTTTTACAAAACCAGTGAGGAATCCGCAGCTGGATAAAAGTCAGCAAAACTGCTGTGTCTTTTTTAACAGTATGTGGATTCAAAATGTGAATTGAAAGAAATAAGGAACCTTTTAATACGCAAAAGTATATTTTAACTACAAGGGATTGTAGGGAAAGGAGCAGGTATGAATACACCAACAATTTTTCTTATTTGTATAGTAGCTATTCCTGTATTGGTATTGATTGTTTTGGCAATTTACAACAAGATCAATTATAAAAGGCAGGTTTCAGGAAAAAAAGCCCTGAAAAAAATAAGTGACCAAAAAATTGCCAGTATTAATAAAAAAGAGGAACCAACAAATCCTGATATCGAGCTGCTTCAAAACGAAGCCAGGTTGAAAAGTGGGCAGAATCTCTTTTCTTGAGTACTGATAAAATGTAAATTGCTGTTTAGCTGATTAAAGGCGGGGAGGATGCTTTGCATTGTAGGCAGTGAATCAGTGGGAGGGGCAGGCGGGTGGGAGAGTTCGTGGTTCAGTCCAACCGCTACGTCGTGAAACTCTAAGGCCCCGGAGACTGCTTGAAACGCAAAAGGCGGCCGGAAACTCGGTGCGTTTGCTGATGCAACCGCCCCTCAGACAGCTCCGGCCTTGAGCGCAAGCGCTCACTTTTGCTGACCGCATTCTTCGGGGCCTAAGAGTTTCA
>NZ_JANKBI010000015.1:0-149982 GCF_024622195.1 Murimonas intestini | reverse complement strand
CAA
The DNA here is from genome assembly GCF_024622195.1 of Murimonas intestini. NCBI lineage: Bacteria > Bacillati > Bacillota > Clostridia > Lachnospirales > Lachnospiraceae > Murimonas > Murimonas intestini. Next base: position 149,979 of record NZ_JANKBI010000015.1, on the reverse strand, counting down.
AAGTGAGCGCTTGCGCTCAAGGCCGGAGCTGTCTGAGGGGCGTTTGCATCAGCAAATGCACCGAGTTTCCGGCCGCCTTTTGCGTTTCAAGCAGTCTCCGTGGCCTTAGAGTTTCACGACGCAGCGGTTGGACTGAACCACGAACTCTCCCACCCGCCTGTCCCTCCCACTGATTCACTACCTACAATGCAAAGCGTCCTCTCCGCCTCTAATCCCCTAAACAGCAATTTCTTTAATTGTACGTTCCCCCTCCTCCCTCCCGCATGATAAAATCCTATACATATATGTCAATAATCTACACTTTTCCCCAATATACACACAGCACAGTCCACATATTTCGGTGTGCAGACTGTTTTTTTACTACCTTATTAGTATTAGCGGGAGACATGTTATGATGTGATTTATAATGAGAAATGATCAAGATAATTGGAAATGAGCGTCTGTGATTTGGGACTCTCCTTGCATACGCCGCCGGGTAGCCGGTACCGCCAGAAAAATATTTTGTTTGTATGGAGAACTATGACATACTGTTGTCACAGATTATGTGTTAAAGTGGATATATGGTAAGGCACAGCGCCATATATAAAATGCTTCTGCATATCCGCCAAAGGAGGACTGATCTATGAACCCATATACTAAATGCCCTGAATTTGAAACTGACAGTTTCACGCTCCGTCTTGTCAGGCCATCTGATGCCGAAGACCTGCTTGGCTGTTATTCTGATCCTGAAGCAGTTAAGAGAGTCAATGCTGACTGCTGCACTACTGATTTTAATTTTACTGAGCTGGAACAGATGGAGGAATGTATTGATTTCTGGCTTGAGGAATATGAAAGGCGCTCCTTTGTCCGTTTTTCAATAATCCCTAAAACGGCCGGAAGGGCTGCAGGTACACTGGAGATTTTCGGAGGCAGTTTTAATGCTTCTTCTGATATTTCAGATACTTCTGCTTCAGATGCTCCTGGTACTTCTGACGCTTCAGATTTTGGTGTTCTGCGTATTGATCTTTCCAACGCTTACTGGACGGATATGTACTTTGAGGAGCTTATCAGGCTTGTTGTCCTGACTATGATCCCTGATTACAGGATCTTTGACCTGAAAATAAAGACTTCGAATATTCCGGACAAGACAGCGGTTCTGGAGAAATACGGCTTTGTACCCTCAAAGACCTTCCGCCCTGAAAGTGGTTATTATGAAAGAGTACTTCACACACATTTCTGTCCTGACAAGGGAATAGCATTCTGCGGACTTGCCTGCTGTGTCTGCAGCGAAAACACCGGATGTACAGGCTGCAGACAAGAAGGCTGCAGGGATAAGGAATGGTGCAGGCCATACAGATGCTGTAAGGACAGGAAACTGAACGGGTGCTGGGAGTGTAATGAATTCCCCTGTGATAATCCTATGCTCAATAAACCCAGGATCAGGACATTCGCAGAACTGGCAGATAAATACGGTGAGAATGCGCTTGTGGAGGCTCTGGGAAAAAACGAATCAGCCGGCCTTCAATATCACTATGAAGGCCAGCTGACTGGTGATTATGATCTTACAGAAGACAGATCCCATATTACACAAATGGTTTTCAGAGATAAGACGGAACCTCTCTGAGTGTCCGGCAGACTGCCAGGCAGAGGGACGATATTTCCTCATCCGGCTCCTGCAGGTCAGGTACCATTATGACACTGCATCCCGCTGCCGCCCCTGCACGCACCCCGCTGAAGCTGTCTTCCAGTACAAGACAGCGTTCAGGCGGCAGGCCCAGTTTCTCCGCAGCTGCCACAAAGACATCCGGCGCCGGTTTTCCTTTTTTTATCTCTGTACCACAGACAGATTCTTCGAAATCAAATGGCAGAGAGGCATGGGAAAAATACCACTCGACTGTTTCCCGCTGTGTAGATGTGGCGATCGCTTTTCTGTACCCTTTCTCCTTTAAAAACTTAAAGAGCTCAGGCAGGCCTTCCTTAACAGGTGTCCCTTCTTTCTCAATATATTCTGTCACATAGGCTGTGCGGACATTTCTGGCCTCATCATAGCTGATACTTCCCTGATACCATTCCTGGAATAAAGCCCTGCCTGCAATCACATTCCGGCCCCGCATCTGCCGCAGCTCATTCTCTGAAATTGTAAATCCCAGCTGTTCTCCCGCCCTCTTCCAGCCCCGGGCAGCCACTCTCTCTGTATCAAACATCAGGCCGTCCATATCAAATATGACTGCATCTATTTTGTGCCCTGACTTTCTTTCCATGCCTTCATCACCCTTTCGTATAATTCCGCCGCAGCTGTTTCATCATATAAATATAACATAATTATATCCAGGGCAAAAGGAGAAAAATCTAACGCCAATAATTCACGTGCAAAGGCCATGCCTGCGATCTCACTTAAGGCCGCCACTGCTGAGCGGTTTGTAAAAGGCTTTCTCCAGAGTTCTATTTTTTCTGTTCTTGTATAGATGGTTTTAGATTTTTGTGATTCAATATAATGGAATATCTCATGGGCCAGAAGTATCTCCTCCAGCGAATGGCCGCAGATGCCCCCGAGACTGAGCCTTGCATCCATCCGCCTGAGAACTTCTGCAGAAATAGTGATCTCATCAGGCTCTGTAAACCAGGCAAAGATTATGTGGCAGCCTCCGTTTTCGCTGTTATCATAAATTGTTTTTAGTCCGAGTACTCTGCACAGGGCTGCAGGACTGGCATCACCATGTCTTTCCATGACCGCTGCCGCTTCATACCTGCCGCAGCTTACAGACTTCCTGATAAATTCAGCCCTCTGCTCTGCTTTAATCTTATTTTTTAGAGGTTCTCTCCAGAAAGCGTATTCACCCCAGAATTGTTCCGGTACCGCCATCAGTTCTTTAAACCATGCATACAGTTCAGCCATTGCCGCCTTAGTCCTTTCCTGTTTGATCACTCTGCCCTCAGGGCCTGCTTCAGACACGCTTTGGCAGTTAAATATCGTTCTTGGCCCCTACGATAATGACATCCTCATTTGGATCTGCCATCTGCATATCAAGTTCCATCAGCATCATGATCTGCTCCAGTTCCACACTTCCTGAGAAGTCCATAACTCTGCCGCCCACACAGATGTAATAGTCAGGCCTCATGATAGCATCTGCTTTATACACGGCCAGTTCTTCCCACATCCTGGTTACCTCATTTCTGTAGGCCCCTGCCTTTACACATGAAGCTGCCGCCTCATTTCTCTGAACCTTAATAAATCCTTTCTTGTCCAGTATCCTCACAGGAGTCTTTCCGCCTCTCTTCATTCCAAACACATAGAATGACGGAGTCTTGCACAGCAGGTCCACACTGCCCTTTTCTGCCCTCAGGTCCTCAGCTGCCAGCTGATGGGCCTCCTCTTCTGTACATTCTTTCAGAAGGTCTGTCGTCTTTACCTCCGTAGAACCCAGCGCAATAGCAGACAGCTTTGAGGTCTGGGCATCTATTTCTATATGCACCTCCACCGTATCAGGCGATGCACCGCTCTCCACAGCTTTATTGACGGCCTCCGCCTTAATGCTCCTGATATCTTCCTGTGTCGGGTTTGGCACCACACGCTCCACTACATCACGGACCATAGCCAGAGCCACGCCAATCGAAGATATGACCTCCGCATTTTCCGGTATACTGTATTTTAAATTCATTTTGTCTGAACAGAAGCCTATCAGCGCAGCCGCCCCGCCGCCCACACCTACCAGGCTGATCTGGTCGTGCTCAAGCTTATACTTCTCCGCCAGCTCTGTAATGACGGGCTCGATCTTTTCATAAGCTTTTGTGAGAATCTGTCTCGCCGCATCCTCAACTGAAGTATGCATGTAATCTGCCAGCGGCTGCATGGCCTTCCTTGCGGCAGCCGCATTTCCGTATGAAAAGTGCTCCGGCTTGATCAGCCCCAGCACATTGGCCGCACACGTATTTGTGATCGTGATCCTTCTGCCGTTCTTACATCTGATGGCAACATAGTCTGAAGGGTCCCCTTCCCTGGGTGAGAAAAATTCTACCTGCGGATCCACGATCTCTTGTTCATCTGTAAAGACTGCATAGTCCAGACCTGCTATATGAGCCGAACGAGGCCCTACATCCGTCACACCGCTTTTAGATGCTCTGACCATGCTGCCGCCGGCTACTCCCAGAACCCTCACATCAAGGGAGCTGATATATGTCCTGTGTCCTCCAACAACAGAATAATCAATTGCAGGACGTCCGTTTTTAATGACTCCTATATTTGTGGTGGTGCCTCCTACCTCAAAATAAACTCCATTCGATGCCCGCAGATACATGAGGGACCCCATTACGCTGGCCGCAGGACCGGAGAGCATAGTCAGGACAGGCCTCTTTTTCATCTCATTGATCTCCATTACACCGCCGTCTCCGCGCATTATCATCAGCGGCACTTTAACACCTGCCTTACGCACACTCTCCTCCGTAGAGTTTGCCGTGTTAAGCATTTTAGGAAGAATACTTGCATTTATGGCTGCTGTCCTGGTCCTCCTGGTCAGTCCGTAGAGCTTTGTGATATCCGAGGCCATAGTTGTTTCCATTCCCTGCTTTACAGCTATGTCATAGATTCCCTGTTCATCTTCAATATCATCTACCCCAAAGGCAGTAGACGCGGCTATGACCTGGGCCCCTTCTTCCTTCAGCTCCTTCACGGCCTGTCCCACACTCTGGTCGCTCAATTCCTTCTGTTTGATATACCTTCCCAGTATTTTTATTTTGCGGCCGCTTCCAAGGTCAATATCCTTGAGCATAGTCTCCTTTTTAGCCAGAAAACCTTCTATTCCGCCCGCACCTGAGCCTATTATCCCCACATTTGCCACATCTCCCTCTATCAAAGCATTTGTGGCCTGTGTTGTACTGTGCGCCACAAAAATGACATCTTCCGGCGCTATATTATTTTCCTTTAAACAATTCTGGAAGGCTGCCACCACACCTGTGGCTACCCCGTATTTATCATCATGTGTCGTCTTCACTGAAGATTTCCCGATGATCTCATGTGTTGCATTGTCGATCGCAACCGCCTTCGTGTGAGTCCCCCCAACATCGATACCCATGCGTACCTGTCTGCCCATTTTTTCTTCCTCCTCTTATCCGAACATGAAATAAGTGACTGCCTGTGCTATGATACAGATGATCCACCCGGCCGGTACACTCAGCTTCAGAAAATCTTTTGCTGTTACTTTTGAATAATTGATGCCCCACACGATCCACGACTGTGTCACACAGCAGGAAACATTCATGACTGTGGAGGATATGAATATGAGCGGGAATATGTAGCTTACCGGGAAACCAATCCCCGTCAGGATTCCAAGTGTCGCCGCACCGCAGCCGAACATGGTCAGCGGCCCTCTGAAAAGTCCCAGCGGGGATAAGAAGGCAAATGCCACACTGATCACAAGAGTATTCTGCGGGATAATCCCTCCCAGCAGCGCGTTAAAATACGGTACACAGAGGGAAGAAGCCTTATTAAACATCGGTACGATCAGCAGGAAGCCAACAAGCGGCGCAATGTCTACAACCCCGTCGTAGAAGGTCTTGTTCAATACCCGGCAGGCTGTCTTAAAATTTTTAAGCCTTCCGCATGCGGCCAGGGCATAAAAGCTTCCGATCAGAAATCCCAGGATAATTGGAACCTTCAGTACAATGAGCAGAAGTACCGGAATAAATGGGCTGACCAGGGCACGGCCTGGCACAAAGATTTCTTTATGCTTCTGTGGATGGTCAACGCTCCATGCGTGCACTGTCTTCTTTTTGCACATGGTAAAAAGAATCATCAGGACCGTAATCAGCAGCTGTACTGCCAGAATAATGGCTCCCCAGCGGATAAAGGTATCATCATAATGATACAGCGCTTTTCCATTCTCATCCTGAAAGAATGCCGACACAATAGAGAACTGCACAGGATTGATGAACATGCCTGCTCCGATGGAAAGCATAAAGGAAACTGTTGCCACCGCCTTGGGAATTCCAAGGGAGATCAGGATAGGCAGGATGATAACTCCTATGGCTACCACGGCTCCTGCTCCGTACATACTTGAAAATATGGCTGTTGTCACCACAGAAATCAGGATGCAGATGATCGTGGGACGGTCACCGCCCAGTTCTACTGTTTTACGGATCAGTGTGGATGCTATTCCCGTCTCCAGAAGTACCCTGCCAAATAAGGAGCCGAAGACTACATTTACAAGTACCGAGCCCCAGCCCTCAGGCCCGCCCTGAAACACATTGGTGAGTGCGTCAATGACCGATATCTTCACCACCCCCGCATTTGCCGCTATAAATTCCGGATTAGTTACAAGGGCATTGCCTATCAGGGGCAGAACCGTCCATATAACAGCCATAACCAGCATTCCCATCATCAGATTGCCGCCCTTCACTGCATATACGGCAAGCCCGATAAATGACAGAACTAATAAAACACCTATAATATATTCCATGAGATCTCTCCTCTTCTATTTTATACTTTCAGGCTCCTGTTTTTCAAGTGCCCGGATCCTCTCCCATACCTCTTCCAGTACCGGTATCCCGTCACGCATATTCTCCTCCCTGGTGAGGATCGTCCTTTCTCCGGGATAATAAATAGAGCCGCCCTCTTTTACCGGTTCTGAACTGTGGATGTCTGCTGTGATCCTGTCTATGATCTCATCTGTCATTTCCTTTGTGTTAAACTTTTCGGGATCTATTGCTATGAATACCTGAGACAGCCCTATCTCCTCTTCGTATTTTTTCCCTATGTCACTGACCGCATTTGCTCCCGAAAGTACTGCCGCTATCATATCAAAGGCAACAGACAGACCGCTGCCCTTCCAGTATCCTATGGGCAGTACCCTCCACGTCTCTTCAATCTCACGCGGATCAGAAGTAATACTGCCATTCCTGTCAAAGCCGCCCGGCACAGGAAGCTGCTGCCCTTTAAGCCTTGCTTCTTCAATTTTGCCATAGGCAAACTGTGACATGGCACAGTCCACTACCACATGTTTTCCGTCACTTCTGGGAATAGCCATTACAAACGGATTATTTCCGATCCTCCTGTCCTTTGCTCCCCAGGCGGGCATATTCGGCATTGTATTCGTCCAGCATAATCCCACACATCCTGCATCCGCCGCCTGCCATCCATAGCTTCCTGCCCTCAGCCAGTGGTTGGTATGACCAATTGCCACCACGCCTATCCCGCTCTCTTTTGCCATCTGACACGCCCTGTCCATGCAGATGACAGCGTTCAGACAGCCCAGGGCAAAATGGCCTTCATATCTCTCAAAGCTTCCAAAGCCACCCACCTTTTCGGCTGCTGCCCTTGGATCAATGACTCCCTTGTCCATATAGGAGACAAGTTTTGGAAACCTGTTGACGCTGTGGGAATATACTCCGTCTGCAGCAGATTTTGCTATGATCGTGGAGGCTTTCCCGGCATTTTCCTCATTAAATCCCCGGCTGATCAATATGGTTTCAAATTCTTTTCTCAAATCTTCGTACTGGATTCTTAACATCTTATTCTTTCCTCTCTGTCCATGACTGTTCAGTTTTCTCTCATTGCAATCGATTGTAGTTTTATATTATCACAATCGATTGCAATATTCAATACATGTCATCTTGTATTATTTTATAAAGTTTACTAACATTTTTTGTCTGTTTTTCACAAATACTCCTGAATATCCATATTTTTATCCCGGTTTTCTTTCACGCAATTTTGCAATCGATTTCTTTTCAAATTATTATTATTCGATGATACTTCTTTTAACATCCTGCTCTGAAAGAAAATGGCATCCGCCGGCTGGAACGAGCCGCGGATGCCATGCTATCCATATTAAGTACTCTCTCTTTCTACAATATCTGAAAACAGCATCAGTCTTTTTGTGTTTGTCTTTCCTTCAACAGCCTCCACCAGAATCCTGGCGGCTTCATATGCCATTTCCGTCATTTTATTATCAAGAGATGTAAGCTTAGGGTATGTAAGCTCCCCGTATATTGTGTTATCTATTCCTAGTACTGCCTTATCTTCCGGTATTTTGTATCCCAGGTCCCAGAATGCCCTGACCGCCCCTGCCGCAATCACATCTTCCGAGTAGATGATCCCCTCTACCTCTCCATGTTTCCTGAGCAGCCGGACCGTGGCCTCATACCCGCTCTCCCTGTCCGCATCTGCCTCCTCAATGATCAGATCACTGCTGTCATACCCAAATTCTTTCATCTTTTCCTGGTACCCCTTCAGCTTGGCCATGCTGCTCGGGGAATCCATTGTACCAATATAAGCCAGTTTTTCTTTCCCTTTTTTTCTTAGCAGCTCTACGCACCGCTTTACCCCGTCGCATTCATCCACAAGCACACCATAGACATTTGGAAGATCCAGATAGCCGTTCGCCAGCACTACCGGCACCTCTCTCAGATGCTCAAATATCCCCTGCTTCACCTGCTCATTCTGAAACATTGAGCCAACCAGCAGGGCTCCGTCCACACGTCTCTGCTCCAGAAGCTTCAGTCCCTCAGCCATCTGATCCTCTGACGGGCCTGCATTAATGATGATCGCGCAATATCCTCTCTCTCTGAGATAGTTTTCCACCACGAATGCCAGGTCAGTATGGTGGGCGCTGCGGATATCCACCACAAGGATTCCTATAAGCCTTGTATTCCTGTTAACAAGTCCCCGGGCATTCTCATCAGGTGTATAATTATATTCTCTCAGCAGCTGCTTTACCTTCTCACGCGTAGATTCTTTTATGCCCGGCTTCTCGTTAATTACACGTGACACCGTGCTGGCTGATACACCGGCCATTTTGGCAATATCATAAATGGTCATATCTTCATTCCCTTCTGCTAAGCAGTAAAGATTTCAGGATCTATTCTCTACCTCACAAAATTGCTCTCAATCCATTCATGGGCAAGAGACACCCAGCTCTGGCATTCTCTCTGAACACCATATCCATCATTGCCCATAGTAAGTTCATTTGCCAGTCCCAGGCCATGGCCGCCTTTCTGGAATATATGGTATTCAGCAGGAATTCCCTGTCTGTGCAGTGCTGCAAAAAGCAGCATGGAATTTTCTACAGGAACACAGTCATCCTCCTGGGTATGCCACAGAAATGCAGGGGGAGTATTTTCACTCACCTGCTTCTCCAGAGACATTTCATCCTTTAACTCTTCATAACGGTCTCCCAGAAGACATTTAAAACTGCCTTCATGTGCATATTCCCCTGAAGTGATGACCGGATAGCCCAGAATCATTCCATTGACCCTGAACATTGACGAATCACACTTATAATATCCGCTGATGATCTCTCTGTTCCAAAAAACACCCAGAGAACATGCCAGATGGCCCCCTGCTGAAAAACCCGCAACAAGTATTTTGTCACAGTCGATACACCACTCTTCTGCATTTTCCCTGAACAGCTTAACTGCCCCGGCTGCCTGCAGCAGAGCTGTGGGATATCTGGCAGGCTCTACGCTGTACCTGAGTACAGCAGTGTGATAACCCATCGCCGTAAACTGAAATGCCACAGCGTCAGCCTCTCTGTCGGAGGTCATTCTGTACCCTCCTCCCGGGCACACCAGCACCAGAGGCCTGGGGCTGTCTGTGTGCAGTTCCTGTGAATTTTCCCACAGATGTACCTGAAGCTTTGCTGTATATCCTTCTGCCTCTACAGTTAAATCTTTCAATATCATTTTTATTCTTCCTTTCTTTATGGACTGTCTAAATCTTGGCAAGGACAGATACTGCCATAGTATTCAAATTCTTCGGGTAAATATTCTCCCGGACTGCTTCTGTCCTCACATCTATAAGCTTTTCAAATTCTTTTACGGGCATGGGCTTATAATATATAAATCCCTGGACCAGGTCACATCCTGCTTCCTTAAGGAATTCTACCTGCTCCTGCGTCTCGATTCCTTCAGCCACGACCCTGATATTTAATCTTCTGACCATGTTAATTATGCTTCTGACTATCAGCTTTTCTTTTTCTATGTTGCCGCTGCTGTTCCTGAAAAACATGGCATCCAGCTTCAGAACATCTATCTGAAGATCCTTGAGCATTCCCAGGGAGGAATATCCTGATCCAAAATCATCCAGGGAACACCCAAATCCATTCTCATGGAGTTCTGACACTATTTTCAGCATATACTTCTGATTTTCAAAGGCTACTGTCTCCGTAAACTCTATTTCCAGCATGCCATCCGGAACATTATACTTGTCCTTTATCTCTCTGTACTCCTTCACAAAATCAGGATTATAAAACTGCAGCTTTGAGACATTGATTGAAACAGGCTCTACCAGCACGCCTGCCTTTATCCTGTTTTGGAACCAGATACATATCTTCTCAAATATATACTTGTCCAGTTTTCCTATTACATGGTTTTTTTCCATTATAGGGATGAATTCTCCCGGAGGAAGCATCCTTCCGTCTGGAAGTTTCCATCGCGCCAGCGCTTCCGCGCCGGAAATTTTTCCATTTGCCAGAGAGACCTTTGGCTGCAGATATACTACAAACTCACCCTTCTCCAGCGCACTGTCTATTCTGTCCCTGATCCTGTTTTCTTCAATCATTTTCTGCCTGATGCTCTCGTTATAAAATGCATAGTGCAGTTTAGGATCATTTTTAACTGTTTTCTGGGCAAAATTAGCCCTGTCTATCAGCCCCTGAACATCCAGATGTTCTATAACGTCCTCGATGCAGCAAATACCGCAGGCTACAGTCACCATATGTCTTCCGGGAAGTCTGCCTCCCTTTTCAAAAAACTTTTTATCAACATCCTTCTGCCTCTGCAGCAGCTCATCTTTATCCTCATAACAGCGCAGAGCAGTAAAACGGTCAGCAATGCTTCTCCCCACAGCCTCTGCTTCCCTTGTGTCCTTCAGCATCAAAGCCGCATAACTCCTGAGCATTTCATCCCCATACGTATAGCCGAACACATCATTTATATATTTAAAGTTCTCTATGTCGATGTACAGGATGGCAAACTTCCTGTCAGGATACTGGACCAGGATATTTGAAGCTTCTCTGTTAAATTCTGCCCCATTATAGACTCCTGTCAGCTTATCCCTGCTGGCGATATCCTTCAGCTCCCTGTTCGTTTTCTTCAGATCAAAGAAACTTTTTATATAATAGATGAGCAGTATAAGACATATGACTGACACTGCTGAAATAAACATTCCCAGCTGTGATGACCGGTATGAAGAATATCTCTCAAGCGAGAACACTGTATCATTTGCAATTTTAAATAATTTTTCACTCTCATCCAGCAGGGCCGTCTTAACTTCGCCCTCCCGCACTTTACGGATCTTTTCCAGCACAATATTCCACTGCGCATCCAGCAGCTCCAGATTTGCATTATACTCTTCCGAACGAGTCAGTGCCAGTCCAAAATCCCCTTCACCTGTCCTCAGCTCCTTCAGGATTGCCCCAACATATTCTGCCAGATCATCTTCTTCTATGCCGTTTGTCTCCAGCTTCACAAGTCTCTGGGATGCCCCCCTGACTATTCCCACATAATTGATCAATGTCCCATAATTACCGATATCATGTATCATTTTTACTGATATGCCGCTTATAATCAACAGGCACAGAAACAATACCGGAAAAAATACCCTCATATATTTTTTCATCTGTATCCTCCCAGACACCCCATACTATGTCTGACATCTATTCACATTTTTCTTTTACCACGGCACTGTTTACTGCCCCAGTATTCTGCCCCAACACCTCTTTATTCCCTGCAATACATTCTATCATTTTAAGCGCCGAAAAGCAAACCCTTTCCGCATGATGAGAAGGGGCTTCCACTCATTCTAACTGTCTTATTTTCCCTGTTCTGTCTGCCTCGGCCTGTCTATCCTGTACTTGTTCAGAGCCCTGGTAATATCTCCCTGTATAAGCACGCTCAGATGTCCCACTATTTCTTTTGGATCTTGTTTCATTCCCTTTCTGATCCAGTCAAGCATCAGGCCTACAAATGCAAATTTATAAAAATCAGCAATAAATTTCTTATCTTCATCACGCACGCTCATACCCTGAGCCTGTTCCTCCACCACTCCGATCATAAGGTCATATGTAACCTCATACAGATACATCTCCACCTGTTCACGGCTGACAGAATGGTAAACGTTCATGATGAAGGGCTTATTCATCAAAACTGCATTAAATATCTGCAGGAATCCCTGCTGCCATGTCTCATATGTCTTCTTTCCGTTCAGCGCCTTAGAAGCCTCATCAAGACACATCCATTCTATCAGGTCAAATATATCCTTAAAATGATAATAGAAGGTCTGGCGGTTGACCTCACAGTCTTCAACTATATCTATAACCGTTATTTTATCAAGGGGTTTTTCAAGAAGCAGCTTTTTAAGGGAAGCAGCCAGGGCCCTCTTTGTAGTCTGTGACAATTCACTTACTTCCTTTCCAATATCTGTTTTTATAATAATGAGTTCCTTAGTAAGCGGACCTCCGTCTGACTCATTGTGCTCATTATATCATTATGAAATAGTTTAGGCAAACTGTAACTAGTATAACGTGATGGTTCGCTGGGAGTTATACCAGAGCCGTTGCGGCAAATCTTTTATACATCCTAACCTAAAAATGTGAATACTGCCCGGCTTTTTAATGCCTCTGCCAGTTCCTTCGACGGCGGCTTTGTACCCTGTGTAGTTACAGCCCCGGCTGAGACGGCCATACACAGCCGTATCTTATCTTCCATGCCCATTCCATTCTCCCAGGCATATGCCAATGCTCCTGCCATAGCATCCCCTGCCCCCACTGTAGAACAGGCCTTTACAGGGATCGCCGGGCAGAATATCCTGTTTCCCTTTTCCAGAAATACAGCTCCCTCCGCCCCCATAGAAACTACTGCCATACCAACTCCTGCATCAGTCAGGGCCTCTGCTGCCTTTGCTGTCTCTATAGCGGAAGAAAATTCCGGCACTCCTGCATACTGGGCCAGTTCTTCCTTATTAGGTTTAATGATCTCAGGCCTGTATTGGACAGCTTTTCTGAATGCCTCCCCGTCGGCATCCAGCAGAACCTCCGCACCTTTTTTATGTACCATCTCAATGATCCTTGCATAGATATCCGTATTTATCCCCATAGGAAGGCTTCCTGAGAGCACAAAAAGCACTCCCTCGCCAGCATATCCCTCCAGCTTTTTAAGCAGCTCCTCCTCCTGGGCAGCTGTGATGTACGGCCCCGGTTCATTCAGCTCAGTGACCATCCCATTGTCTTCGAAAACCTTTGTATTAGTCCTCGTCTCTCCGTCCACAGCGACAAAATCTGATCTGATCCCTTTTTCCCTCAGATATTTTTCTATCTCTCTCCCTGTATTGCCGCCCAGAAAACCTGTTGCTGTCGTTTCCATTCCCAGTTCACTTATTGTCTTTGATACATTGATGCCTTTTCCGCCTGCATCCCATTCTGCTTTCCTTATCCTGTTGAGTCCTCCTCTTTTCAGGCTCTCTATTTCCACTGTTTTATCTGCGGCCGGATTCATTGTTACTGTAATTATCATTTTGTTTTCCCTTCCTCTGCTGTTTTCTGTACACTGCAGTCTTTCTCCTATTCTAACATATTTTTAATCATGGCATACCATATAAAGAAGAACAATCTGTAACTGTGAAGATGCTGAACAGTTACAGCTGTCCGTTACCGAACAGCTTCACAATATTTTCCAGGAGGAATAATAATGCCTGATATAACAGAAACGCCCGCGCAGGACAACATCATGTCTCAGATTCCTGTCATCACAGGAAATCAGGCCGGATATATATCATCCCGCCCATTTGACATTTACTCCGGCACAGATCTCACCGGCACAGCCACCGGAAATGTCAACCGTGAGAATTACTGCGACCTTGACTCTACCTCTGCTTCCAGATACCGCCTGAACAGGGATGATCATAATAATATTTTTCAGTTTACTATGAATTCATCTTTTTATAACGGCCCTACTTACTGTCTTGATAAATTCGCAGACGGGCCTTATGGGGATGTCCCCTACCAAAGCAGCTCTTTTGAGGCTCTTTTCCCAAATGACACTGCCCGCCAGAAGCTTATGCTGGCATGGGTCCTGGCAAACGCTTATCCATCAGTAAGCGCAGATGAAACCTTTGCTCTTGCCGGAGTTGATCCCTCAGCCACACCTGCCCTGGACAATAATGACGCTTATGCTGTTGTCCAGATCGCCATATGGGTTCTGCTGGGGCAGATATCACCCAACGAAGTTTATTTCCTTGACTGTTCTACAGGCGCGGTCCATCCCAAGTCCGACCGTCTCCGTGCAGCAGTTATGAATCTGCTGGAAAAAGCCGGAAGCTATGCCGATACAGCATCCCAGCCTCCAATCCCTGCAAATACTTCTTCAGGAAGCTCTTCAGAAGGAACGGCCTGCAGCGGCAATTTATCCTGCGGCAGCCGCAAACTTATTGAATGCTGCAACAAAGGCACTGTTCCATCAGATACGGCTGTGCCTTACCTTATCTTCCAGGGCTGTCCTGATCAGGTCCGCTGTGTCTGCGGCAGACTACTCATAGGTCCCTTTATGCTCCGCTCCAGCTTTACCGGAACACCTTCACTTTCTATCGAACCTGTATGTTCCTGTGAACAGAACTTTTCTGCATCCTTCATGGATTTCTGCGGCAATGCCATAAATACTCCGTCCATCGGACAGGAATTCTATATTGCCGTCCGCTCCGATAAAAACTGTATATGCTTTTATCTGAATGCTGCATACAAGGGCACTATATCGCGTGTGATCACCATGGGGGCCACCAGCACTGCATTAAACTACCAGCCTATAGGTTCTGCTGTCAAAGACCAGGAGGCTGTAGTCACTGCATCCATCTGTGTCTGTGTGACGAATCCTGAACTCTTCTGTGGCAGTAATGACTGCTCTAAGATCCCGGAAGGGTCCTCCTCCTGCAGCCCGCCTTCAGGCAGTGTCAACCAGAATACTAATATCAGCCAGAGCTTCAGCAACGCCCAGGGAATTCTTGTGATACCCGCCATAGGAGGCATGCCGCCGTCATATCCAGGCTGGTGCTGCCCGTCAGTCCAGCCTTCCTATCCGCCGGCGTCCCCTTACCCGCCTATGCCTCCCTATCCACCTATGCCTCCCTACCCACCAAAACCACCTTACCCACCAACACCGCCTTACCCGCCGATACCGCCCTATCCCCCAATACCGCCTTATCCTCCTTGTCCTCCTTGGGGATACTGCCCGCCTGAACCCTCATGCGGACATGACAATGATTGGCCGCCAAAACCGCCATGTAAACCGGAGCCATGCTGCACTCCTAAGCCTCCATGTGAGCCGGAACCTTGCTGCCCTTCGAAGCCTCCATGCAAACCGGAGCCTTGCTGCCCTCCTAAGCCTCCATGCAAACCGGAGCCTTGCTGCCCTTCGAAACCTCCATGCAAGCCGGAGCCTTGCTGCCCTGTTAAGCCTCCATGTGAGCCGGAACCTTGCTGCCCTGTTAAGCCTCCATGTGAGCCGGAACCGTGCTGCCCTGTGAAACCATCATTTAAGCTCTTTTAACCGTGAGAATATAATCAGTCTACTGATAATCTTAAAAGAGGAACCAGTTCAGGAGATATTCCCGACTGGTTCCTCTTATATGCTTCTTATTCTACTCGTTCCCCTGCTCCCTGAATACTATTGTGCCTTTTTCGGCATCCATGCTGTCTACAATAGCCAGAGATTCCAGCTGATAACCTAGATTCCTTATCATCCTGCCTCCTGACTGAAATCCCTTCTCTATCACTATACCGATCCCCTCTACAGCAGCTTCCGCTGACTGCACCAGCTGGATAAGCCCCTGAAGGGCGCACCCGTTTGCCAGAAAATCGTCAATGATCAATACATGGTCTTTTGCACTCAGAAATTTTTGGGCTACTATAACCTGATTTTTACATTTGTGTGTAAATGATTCCACCTCTGCCACATACATTTCGCCTTCCAGATTTATGCTCTTTGCCTTCTTGGCAAAGACGACAGGAACATGAAAATGCTGTGCCGCCACACATGCGATACCGATGCCTGATGCCTCTATAGTCAGTATCTTATTAATATTTTTTCCTGCAAAACGCCTCTTGAATTCTTTCCCAATCTCATCAAACAGAGCTATATCCATCTGATGATTCAGAAAGCTGTCCACCTTCAGGACATTCCCTTCTTTCACAATACCGTCTTTTAAAATACGTTCTTCTAAAAAATTCATCCTTACGTTCCCTTTCACTCCGGCAATATAATACTTTATTCGCAAGCGCACGACCTGCCGTATATTATCTTATTCTACCAATAACCGCCAAGAGTGGCAAGTGCTTTTTACTGCCGGGATTCAGGAATAAGTGTGACCTCAAACGTAAATTCTTCTTCATCCAGCCTGTATTTTTCCAGAAGCCTGGGGCCGCAGCTGTTTGATCCTATTCCGTTCTGGCGGTAATCCAGGCACAGGACTGTATATTCAGACGGAACCAGTTCATAATTATGTGCTTTTTCCGTGAGTTCCTCCTGTGTATACACCGATGCGTTAAATGAAAAAGATTTTTCTCCTGCTGCGCTGAAGGCTGCCTGATTTCCCTGTACGGTGACATAGCTGCAGTCATAGTGGCTGCCATTCTCCTGGGGACGGATATAATCCTCGTGCATATCCTTTACATCAGACGTAAATTCACTGTGCCAGCCCCCGCGCCGTTTATCAATATAGCTCTCAGCCGGGCCGATTCCATAGTAGGATACCTGGTCCATATCCTGCGGCAGGAACATGCGCAGTCCAAACCTTGGCAGTTCCGGCAATTCTGTATCACGCCTCACATCCAGCCTGACATCTACGGCTCCGCCGGGATATATAGTCCAATTGGCTTCCAGGTTTACTATCCTCTGTACGACCATCGCCGTGACAGCCGCCGTGCTGCTGATATGGACTGCCCCCTCCTCTATCCTGCATTCTGTCTTATATGCTCTGGAAAATGCTCTGTCATAACGGGCTGCCATCCAGGAGTGCTTAATGTTCCTGTCATTATCCGTAGGAGCCCTCCAGATATTATATTCCATAGGCCGCAGGATCAGGCTGCTGTTGGCAAAGCTCATTTTTTCAAAGACGCCTGTCAGTTTATTGTATACATAATTAAATTTTTCTCCTGACACATAAAGATACCTGTCATCTTCTTTTACAGACAGTTCCTTCCCGCTGCCTTCCTGATGCTTTTTCTCCATCAGGCTGATGGCTTTCTGGTTCTGCATAATATCATTCTCAAGTCTGAGCTCATCAAAGCCCAGCAGATATCCTGCAATGCGGAATCTGTCACTCTGCTTCAGCCTGTAATTTACCTTCAGATAACATTTTCCGGCCTCCGGCAGTCTGTAATCAAATGATATCCTTCCTTCTCCATGAGGAGCCACACAAGGCATTTCTTTGCTTTCTATGCTTCCTTCGCAGATCACTTCTCCGTCACAGTCAATTACATAATCTATAGTCAGATAATCCTTCAGATCCACAAAGTCCATAAAATTCCTGATGACAGCCTCTTTATTCTCCTGATCAAAGGATACGATCCTGGCAGGCCTGAAGACATTTTTAAATTCCAGCAGGCCTGTGTGGAGCCGCCTGTCAGGATAGACCAGACCGTCCATACAGAAATTTCCGTCATGAGGATATTCCCCATGGTCGCCGCCGTATGCGTATTTCTTCTTTCCCTCAATCGTCCTGCCCATATCAATAGCATGGTCACACCATTCCCAGACAAATCCTCCGCAGAACTTGTCATATTTCTGGATCAGTTCAAAATAATCTTCCAGGTCCCCAGGTCCATTCCCCATAGCATGGCTGTATTCACACATGACAAAAGGCTTGTCCCCCTGCTTTTCAAAATATTCATGGATTTCGGGAAGTTCTGGATACATTCTGCTGTAGAGGTCCAGATTGCTGAAATCATACTCTTTATCCGGATTCCTGTAACGGGCGCTCTCATAATGCGTCAGCCTGGAAACATCAAACTGTTTCGTCCAGGCAAGCGCAGCTTCAAATGTGCAGCCATAAGCACATTCATTTCCCATAGACCATATGAGCACGCTTGGCCTGTTTTTATCCCTGTGTACAAGACGCTTTGTCCTGTCCACTGCAGCTTCTGTAAACTCAGGGTTATCTGCTATGGGACCATTCCATCTGTGCGATTTTGCCTCCCAGGAATCATCTGCCATATAGATATCCGATGTCCCGTGGCTCTCATTATCTGCCTCATCTATCACGTAGAAGCCATGTCTGTCACAGAGCTGATAGAACTGCGGTGCATTTGGATAATGGCTGGTCCTGATGGCATTTACATTGTTCTGTTTCATTAAAAGCAGATCTTTTTCCATCTGGCTGGAACTGATAACAAATCCTGTGAAAGGGTCACTGTCGTGGCGGTTGACGCCATGGAATTTAACATTCACTCCATTGACATAAACTACCCCGTCCTTCACGGTAATGTCACGCAGCCCCAGACTGTCTTCTATGACTTCCCCCTCCGTTTCCAGCACCAGGCTGTAAAGATACGGTGTCTCAGCATTCCAGAGCTTTGGATCATCAAGTTTTACTTTTATGCTGTACGGATATTCATCCTCCTGTACTCCTGCCCTGATGCTGGTATCTGCTTTAAGCTCATCTGATTCGGCGGCCAGAGTCCCGTCATCCTCACAGATACTCAGCTTAACAGGAACCTCACTGCCCAGGAAACGGATATTTACACATATTTCCGCACCAGACATATCATCAGTGAATACAGTATTTACAAAGTAGTCAAAAATTCCTTTTTCAGGGCGTTTCAGCAGATATACATCTCTGAAGATACCGCTCATGCGGAATTTATCCTGGTCCTCCAGGTAGCTTCCGTCGCACCATTTCAGTACAAGGACAGCAAGTGTATTATTACCTTCCCTGATAAATTCACTTATATCAAATTCACTTGTTGAATGTGATACCTGGCTGTATCCTGTATACCGGCCATTTACCCACACATAAAAACAAGAATCTACCCCTTCAAAATTTAAAAAAGCCTTAGGCGCCTTTGGGTCCTTCTCATATGCGAAATGATGGATATAAAGCCCGCATGGATTATCAGCAGGCACATAGGGCGGATCCATGGGGAACGGATATCTTGTATTCGTATACTGATGCCTGTCATAACCAAAATTCTGCCAGCAGCCAGGAACAGGGATCTCATCAAACCCCTTTGTATCGTATCCCTCTCTGTAGAATTCTTCTGTCACATCATAAATGCTTTCAAAATACTTAAACATCCAATTTCCATTTAACAGCACAAACCTGTCTGAATCCATTCTGCACTCACATTTTATCCCCATCCTGCGGGAGGCCGGGATATAGTAGGCCCTGCTGGGCATGGTATTTTCATGGAGCAGGTGCAGATTTTCATAATTTCTGGGTATAATCATTCAATAGTCCTCCAAAGTAAAGTTATTTATCACATATATCCATTATAAAAAAAAACAGATATAAATCCATATCTAACATTAGACAATATATGCACAAAATGATACAATATGTATGTTCACCCGGCCCGCTGACCGCGGGAATCCATTTAAAAGGAGACAAGCCATGTACACAAATACAGGATATCTGAACCCTGAAGAAACTGAACTTGAAAATCTGTCGGTCCCGCTGCGGGTTAACAGCTGCGGCGTCTACAGGCTCATTTCCCGCCCTGATATGTTTACTCTCAGGCCTGCCGGGCGGCCTGATTACCAGCTTCTGTACATCGCATCCGGGAGTGCCTTGTTCTATTTTTCCGGCAGCCCGGTCAGGGTCTCTGCCGGAAGCATGGTGCTCTACCGCCCGCAGGCGCTTCAGCATTATATCTATTATCTGACAGATAACCCAGAAGTATACTGGGTCCACTTTACAGGATATGAAGCGTCTGCTTTAACAGAAGAATACGCAATTGATAAGGATGCTCCCATCCTGCACACAGGAGTCTCTTCACGCTGCCAGGAGCTGTTTCTGCAGATGATACGTGAACTGCAGATCCAGAGGCCATATTTCGAAGAGCTTCTCCCTCTCCTTTTACGTCAGCTCTTTCTGCTGGTGAAGCGTCAGCTAAAGGAAAGCCCGGGCCAGAGAGGCCGGATGCAGAAGGAAATGGAGCACGCTATCCAGTACTTCCATGAAAACTTTGCCCGCAGCATCCAGATCGAAGACTATGCCAGAGACCAGCATATGAGTACATGCTGGTTCATACGCAGCTTCAGGCAGTATACAGGAGTTCCGCCCCTGCAGTACCTCACCTCCCTGCGCATCACCAGGGCAAAAGAGCTCCTGGAAAGTACAGATTATGATATAGGAGAGATAGGGTTGATAGCAGGCTATGAAAATCCACTTTATTTCAGCAGGATATTTAAAAAACACACGGGTATCTCCCCCGCAGAATATAGAAAAACGCTGAAGCCGGAATGAACCTGGTTACTATTCCTGCTTCAGCGTTTGCATTTCTGCACTATTGCATTATTTCAATTTAAATTTGAAAACCACAGGGTATTCACTCTCCACGCCTGCCACCTTCAGTTTTAATGCTTCTTCATCTCTTGTCCATTCTGGTTTTGCATCAAAGCCCAGAACTTCTATATCCTCTATGATTCCATGGAAACAGGAAGAATGCTCTGCGTCTCCTATTGCCAGGGACCTGAACTTATAGCTCCCCTCTTTATCCGTTTTCAGTACTGTTCCATAGAGATATTCTCCATTGACAGTATACCTGATATCTTCAGATGTGAACTCTTTCTTAATTCCGTCTGAGAAGCCGCCTTCTACTACCTTTGTAGGCCCTTCTCCAAATGTCCTCCACACTTTAGAGTTATAGATTGCCTCCCCGTTTACCCGCAGCCATTCACCTATATTCAGCAGGATCTGTGTATCCTCTTTTGTGATGGTCCCGTCTGCTTTTGGTCCCACGTTCAGGAGCAGGCAGCCATTTTTACTCACGATATCCACCAGGTCGCACACCAGGTCCTGTGCAGGGCGGAACTGGTTATTCTCCGTATATGACCATGAATTCAGAGCTATTGCAGTATCAGTCTGCCAGAAATACGGCTTTACATCTGCGAACTGCCCTCTTTCTATATCCAGGACAGCGCTCTGGAATGCAAATGCGTCATACTTGTAGTTGATTGCCACCTGGATGCCCCATTCGGCAGCCCTGTTATAATAATAAGCAGCCATCTTTCTGAGATATGGCTTGGCAGCATCATGCTGTATCCACCAGTCGAACCACAGCACCCTGGGCTTATAATTATCGATCAGTTCACAAGTACGCACAAGCCAGTCCTCCATGAACTCCTCTGTAGGATATGGTTTTGAGAACAGATCTTTGAAATCATCATTCTCCATCCTGACAGACGGCCAGTACAGATCCCCTCTCTCAAGCGGCTCCTTCACGTCGCTGTCAAAGTCCTTCCCATGCCCCATAAAAAACCAGTGTTCTATCCTGTGGGAAGATGCTCCCCTCACAATTCCCCGTTTATCAAACTCTTCACAGAGTTCTCCCAGCACATCCCTCTTCGGCCCCATCTCATATGCATTAAAATGTGAGAGACTGCTTTTGTACATCTGGAATCCGTCATGGTGCTCAGCTACCGGGACTACATATTTCGCGCCTGCCTTCAAAAAAAGGTCCGCCCACGCTGCCGGATCAAAATTCTCAGCTTCAAACATTGGTATAAAATCCTTGTATCCGAATTCCTTATGCGCTCCGTATGTCCTGATATGATGCTCATACTCAGGAGAGCCCTGGATATACATATTTCTCGGATACCACTCGCTTCCAAACGCAGGCACAGAATACACGCCCCAGTGGATAAAAATACCAAACTTCGCATTCCGGTACCATTTCGGAACCTCATACTCCTGCAGTGATTCCCATGTATCCTTATATGGACCAGCTGCGATCACCTCTTCAATTTTCTTTAAATATTCCCTCATTTTAGCCTCCTGTATTCTAGGGTTTATATACCACTCATTTTCTTGCAGTCTGTGCAGTAAATGCACAGACATGCTGAATAGTTACGAGTTTTTTATATTCTTATTATATAAAATGAGTACATTTTTTCCAGAGCATCACTTGACATTTTAAGCTGTTTTTTGTCGCATTACCGCATGTTTTTATTGTGCTGAGAGTAAAAAGCTGGTACAATTTACAGATACACTCCATAATAATTATCCTTTAAGAATAAAAACAGTCAGGAGGAAACCATGCCTTTCTACACCAACCTGGAAATATCTTTTACCATGGGCAATGTCCGCTTTCATGCCGGCAATTTCAGCTTCAGCTCCTTTGACCAGTCCATGCCCAGCCACAGCCACGGGCCCGGAAGCTATGAGATCCACTATGTCCCAAGCGGAAACGGCACATTAAAACTGAAGGACAGAGACTGTCATATCGTCCCCAACACCCTCTATATAACAGGCCCTCATGTAGAGCATGCACAGCTTCCGGGCAAAACGAATCCTATGTGTGAATACTGCATTTATCTGCGCACAGAGTCCCTCCCACGTTACTCAAAAGGATCTAAAGATACGGTGGAGGTATTATCCTGCTTTTTAGATACTGTTTTCTGGTTTGGAGAAGACAGGCAGAATATCCATCAGCTTTTTCAGGATATCTTCACAGAACTGCATACGCAGGGCACCGGCTTCATGCTGGAGACAGAAGCTCTGCTCAGGCAACTGGTCATCCGGCTTGTGAGAAATTATAAAGATAAAAAAGAGTCCGGATCCCTGCCGGATACCCGAACCTCTGTCTTTAATCCTTCTCTCATTCTGGAAGAATCATTCCTTTATGAATACAGCACTCTCACCCTGGATTCTCTGGCCTCCCGGCTGGGCCTTAGCACACGCCAGACAGAACGCCTGCTGCAGAAACAATACGGACAGACCTTCCTCCAGAAACGTACTCACGCAAAAATGGCCGCTGCCGCATCCCTGCTGCCCGACCTGTCCCTGACGATCACAGATATCTCCGAGCTGCTGGGATATTCTTCTGTAGAGCATTTTTCAACAGCATTCCGGCGCCACTATGGCATCAGCGCCCGGGAATACAGAAAACGGCTGGATAGCACGCGTACCTGATCTATTTACAGTTCTCTCACCGAGTTTCTGATATGGAAAGTGGTGGGCAGCTTCAGACATTTGGGGAAATCTCCATAATCCCCCTCTATCCTGCGCATGAGAAGCTTTACACTCTCATCCGCCACCTCCTGGGCCGGCTGACGCACTGAAGTCAGTTTTGGCCTGGATATGCTGGAATACTCAAGATCATCAAACACAACGATTGAAAGCTCCTCTGGAACTTTAATTTTTAAATTATGTATAGCCGTCATTGCGCCCATAGTCATATTATAATTCGTAACAAATACAGCGGTCGGATGTTCTTCCAGTTCCCAGAGCCTTGTCATGCACTTGTATCCTGAGTCAAATGAAAAATCACCTTCCACAATAAACTCAGGGGCCACCTTCAGGCAATAATCTTCAAACACCCTGTAATAGCCGTTCAGTCTTTCATTGGCTGTTCTCAGGCCCGGATTTTCTCTCCATGTGCCTGAGATCACAGCTATCTTCTTATGATTCTGCTGTACCAGGTATTCTACAGCCTGATATGCACCTGTAGCTGCATTCGTGCCCACACTGTCACACTCTGTTTCCGGCACCCGGTCCAGGGCTACGATCGGTATCTTATTATTAATGGCAGCGTCCATATAGCCGGCATCGCCTGCCAGAGATAAGATAAGGATGCCGTCCACCTGTCTGGATACCATGAATTCAACACACTTCTTTGCCTTTTCATTACTGTCTCTGTGGCAGCACACCATGATGGAATAGCCCTTTTCCTTTAAGACCTGCTCCATGCGCGCTGTAATTCTGCCAAAATACTGGCTCTCCAGGCTGTCAAGCACCACGCCTATCATATAAGTCCTGGAACTGCGCAGCCCCCTGGCTGCTTTATTGGGATTATATCCCAGCTTCCTGACCGCCTCTTCAATGACTTTTTTATTCTTCTGCCTCACAGGGCCGCCGTTCATATATTTAGAGATCGTAGATATAGCCAGGTTTGTCTCTTTTGCAACATCCTTAATGGTAATCGCCATGATTTCCTCCCCGGAAAAAACAGATATAACCGCCGGTGCAAAAACACTGGCGGCATATCCTCAGTCTGCTGCTATTATAACATACCCTTTACACGACAGCAATATCTGCTGCCATACCTGCGTCCCTTCAATTATCCCCGGAGAGGTTCAAATACCGGTGACACCTCTTCAAGCTCAAGGCACACGCAATAATTCTTCTCTTCTCTCAGATCTTTCGGAAGTTCTACATTTATCATAGTATCACCTTCACATGTGGGAGATACGTCAAATTCCAGTTCCCTGCCGTCCCTCAGCACATATGCTTTTGTAACATTGTTTCCGCAATTGAGGATTTCCAGGCGTTTCCTGGGTTTAAAGACATGGATAAACAGCTTATGGTCTTTACCTGTAAATTCTGCCCAGTCCAGTTCATAAGGATAGACATCTATCCTCCTTGTTCCGAAAACGCCGTCAGCGTTCTGGTTCACATACCTGCCGACTGTATTCAGGATCTCGATGCTCTCCTTCGGCACTTCTCCGCTTGCTTTTGGTCCGATATTCAGCAGATAATTTCCGCCCCGGCTGCTGATCTTGACAAGGAGCCTGATTATATCATCAGGATTCTTCCACTCGTTGTCATCCTTATTGTAGCCCCAGGTGTCATTTAATGTGGCTGGCACTTCCCAGTCCCCTTCAAATGGAAGGCGCGGAATGAAGTTGTCACCTGTAGTCATATAATCTCCCAGCTGGTTCCCCACGCGCCCGCTCACAATACAGTCAGGCTGCATGGACTTTACAGTCTCAACGCATTCCCTGCTCTGTTCTATAGTCATACCCATGGGCGTGTCAAACCATATCAGGCAGATATCCCCATACTCGCTGAGTATTTCCTTCAGCTGAGGTTTAACCTTGTGATCCAGGTAATACTGGAAATCCTTTTTGTCATTATCATCCTTTAACTGGTCCTCACCGCCATTGGCATGTGATACATAGCCGTTGGGGTCATGCCAGTCCTGAGACTGTGAATAATATAATCCCAGCTTCATATCATACTTTCTGCACGCATCCGCCAGCTCACGCAGGATATCCCTGCCGCATGGTGTGGCATCCACCACATTGTAGGGGCTCACCTTAGAATGATACATTGCAAACCCCTCATGATGCTTGGAAGTAAATACAATATACTTCATGCCCCAGTCTTCCTTTGCCCTGCGGACAAGTTCGTCAGCATTGAATTCTGTGGGATCAAATTCCTTTGCCAGCTTTTCATACTCTTCTGCAGGGATACCCAGCGAATTCATGATCCACTCTGAGATATGGTCAGTCTTCTTTCCCTTATACTCTCCCGCGAGTATTGAGTACAGCCCCCAATGTATGAAAAGTCCGTATTTGGCATCCTTAAACCACTGCTGTTTTGTGTCCGGTACTCTGTCGATCTTTGTCATTTTTGTCCTCCCTTTAACCTTTAATTGCCCCTGTCAGCATACCTTCCTGAACCTTCTCATGGAAGAGTATATAAATAATGATCATAGGCACTACAGCTACTATAATACATGCAAATATAGGCCCGAGGGATACCTTGTATCCTCCGGTAAATGTCAGCATGGCTCTGGCCACAGTATATTTATTCTGGTCTGACATCAGGATCATACCGAAGATAAGTTCTCCGTATCCTGCGATAAAAGCCAGAATAGCTTCCGTAGAAATAATAGGCATACATACCGGCATCAAAACCCTGAATAATATCTGCCGGTCTCTGCAGCCGTCTATCACTGCCGCCTCATCAAGTTCTCTGCTGACTCCGTTTAAATAGCCCGTAAACAGGAAAATAGCCTGTGAGAGCGCAAACGCTGTGTATACAAGAATCAGGAACCAGCTCTGGTTCTTCCCATGCACCTGAGTAGCCATGGAAGATATGGGGATGATCGTACAGTGGATCGGTACCATAACGCCGATCAGGAACATGGTGTATACGATCCCTCGTCCCTTAAAGACTTTTCTGGATAAGATATAAGCCGCCAGCATACCGATAACAATTGTAAGAAGTGTTGATGTGATAGCAAAAAACATGGAATTCCCCACCGCCTGCAGGATATGGGCGGCCTCAAATGCCTGGGTATAGTTGGACCACATAAATTCTTCGGGCCATGTAAACATGCCCAGCGTTATTCCCTTATTATCCTTCACTGAATTGAAAAATGTAATAAACAGCGGGAATATCGTCATGACAGTCCAGAAGATGGCAAACAAATAGATAAATGCCTTTCCGATTTTTCTTTTCATACGTCATTCCTCCTCCCGTCTTAACAGCCTGTTGACCAGGATACTCAATGTGACACCCAGGATCAGCAGAAGCACGCCGATCGCGCTGGACTTTCCGAAGAACTTATAAGTGAATGCCTCATTATAAAGTAATGAAGCTGGAACCTCCGAAGTATGATTGGGACCTCCCTTTGTCATAGCCCATACCAGGTCGAATGCCTTCAGACAGCCTGTGACACAGAGGATAGAGAATATCTTAAAGGATTCCTTGGAAAGCGGTATGGAAATGTACCGCAGCCTCTTAAAGCCCGTACATCCGTCAATCTCTGCCGCCTCATAGATATCTCCGGGGATGGAGACAAGACCTGCGGCAAATATAAGCATATTATATCCGGCGTACATCCATTCATTGACAAGTACCACACTCCAAATGTTCAGTCCCGGAGTAGACAGCCAGTCTTTTGCAAGTCCATCCAGATGAAGGGCACGGAGAAGTTCATTTAAAGCTCCGTAGGATGGATTCAATATGTAGACCCACATAAGCGCCACTGCTGTAGTTGACAGCATGACAGGCATAAAAAATGCCGTTTTCATGAACTTTGTACCGCGCAGCTTTGATGTGATGATAAGCGCCAGTCCAAACGAGAGAGGCATCAGAACACAGAAGCCTCCGACCATAAAGAAGAATGAATTTAAAAGAGATTTCCAGAACGCATTATTCTGAAGTACCTGCTTATAATTTGTAAGTCCTACAAAATTTACAGGAGAACCATAAATCCCCTTCCAGCTGTTGAATGAAAGATATATGGTATTGATTACAGGATACAGGATAAACATTACGAAAAGGATAACCGCGGGTGCAAGATACAGTATTATCGTTGTCTTAGAAGACCGTCTTTTCTTCAAGCGTTACACCTCCCTATACTTAAGGGTTCCCTTTCCCAGGGAACCCCTTTGCCGCTTTTTTGAACATTAACCCACTGTCATCTGTTTCTACTGGCCGCCGTACTCCTGTATACGCTGCATTATTTCCTCAGCACACTGTTCCGGGCTATTTCCCATTGCCAGCCCCTGCAGCGCTGAACGTACTGTATCCAGCATATGAGATTCAGGATCATAGTTCTGGATATCTGTTCTCATATCTACAACTTCTGACTGGATCTTGTTAACTTCATCCAGAAGCGGATTAACCGGAGATTTGTCTGTTTTTTCAAATTTTACAGGTACGATAGTCTGAGCTACTTCATCAAGTCCCTGATAATATTCAGGAGATGTGATAAACTTCAGGAATTCGATGGATGCATCGATCTGCTCCTGAGATTTGTTCAGCTTGGATACAAAGAACATATCAGAAGATCCGCCCTGAGCATAGTTCTTGCAGGATTCATCGCCATAAGGGAATGCTGCAACGCCTACGTGATCGTAGAAGTCTGTTCCGAAAAGTTCGTTTGCGATAAACCATGTTCCATCGTAATGCATAGCTACGTTGCCTTCTTTAAAGATCGTATTCTCTGTGGTGGAGTCTGTATCCAGTATGTTGTCTCCAAAATATCCTTTTTCCACCATTTCTGCCATTGTCTTATAAGTTGAGATCATCTCATCGCTGTCATAAGCGAGTTCTCTGCTTGCCAGCTTGTCAACTGCGTCAACGCCGAGTGTTTTAATAACCAGATTGTTATTGAAATGTCCAAAACGGTAGTTATCTTTTTCGCCTACCTGGAACGGAAGGATATCCATTGATTTAAATGTTTCGCAGGCAGCAAGCATCTCATCAACTGTCTTTGGCACCTCAATTCCTGCTTTTTCAAAAAGATCCTTGTTATAATACATTACTACCATGTATGTCTTAAACGGAACAGCGTAGATACCTTCATATCCTTCATATATGGTCTGGTTCCAAAGTGAATCATAGAATGTGTTGTACCATTCTCCGTCATTTTCATCCAGATAAGGCTTTAAGTCCACAAGAGCATCTGCTTCCAGATAGTCCAGGCAGCGGCTTCCGCCATATTCCTGGAATACATCCGGAGTATCGCCGTTTGCAAATGAAGTCCTCAGCTTGTCCAGATAATCAGATTCCGTAGAGATATTATCCATGACAACTGTGATGCCGTTATCCATAGCGTTAAATTCTTCTACCTTCTGACGGAAATAATTCTCATCCGGATTGTCATTCGAGTAACGTGAAGAAACTGTAATCGTGATATCATCCCCGCCGGATGCTTCTGTCTGCATAGCTGCTGCAGGCCATACACCAACTGCCATCGACATTGCCATAACTACTGCTAAAACTTTTCTCTTCATTTTGTTTCTCCTTTCGTTTACTGCATTTTTATCATGTACTGAAAAACTTTCTCCGTAAACTCAGCGCTAAGTAAAACGTTTCTTGTTTTTATAACTAGATAATAGTACCATATTGTTTTTTTGTCAATACATTATGTAAATTTTGTATATTTTATCCAATTTTATCGTGCTGTTTTAGGTGATTTTTAATTGTTAACCTTTTTAAATTAAACTAAACGTTTCGTTTTTTCATATAGTATGTTCAGTTACGGGCAGTACTTGACTAACATATAGGCAACTAGTATAATTTAAAATAGTGTAACTGTTCAGTACCTTCACAGTTACCCTTTATTTATAAGAACCTGGGAGGGAAAACTATGGGATCTACAATAAAAGATATCGCCAGGGATACGAATCTGTCCCTGGCGACAATATCAAAATATCTGAACGGTAAGAAAATACTACCTGAAAACCAGAAATTAATAGAAGAAAGCATAGAACGTCTGGGATATATCCCCAACAAACAGGCACAAATGCTCAGAAGCCACAGAACCAACACCATCTGTATCCTGCTGCCTGTGATCAGTGATTATTTCTGGGGGTCTATCTGCAGCTATGTGGAAGAGTATATGCAGAGGCATAATTATTCAACTATCATCAGCACATATGATCCTTCCAGCCAGGACCAGTCTGAAGTTTACCGTCACCTTGTAAGCGCCCAGGTAGAAGGCGTCATAATCGTTTCTCTGGACCTGCAGCGTTCCAACCTGTTCACTCTGCTGAAGTCCAATAATATCCCGTATATCTATCTGGACCAGGTCATGACCGAGCCTGCGGGTGATTCCGTGACCTCTGACAACTGCTACAGCGCCTACTGCACAACGAAGTATCTCCTGGAAAGGGGACACCGCCGTGTAGGTGTCATCGGCGGCGATATTGACAGTTATACTACAAGCGAACGTATCCGCGGCTTTCGCAGCGCATGCAGGGAATTTTCCATCCCGGAGCAGGATCAGATAGTCATGTGCGGAGACTTTACTGCCGAAACTTCTGGAAAATTATTCAAAAAACTCATGTCTCAGCAAAATCCTCCCACAGCTGTATTTCTGCTTGGTTATTTTATGACGGTCTCTGCCATACAGCAGCTGGACAACTTGTCTATTCGCATCCCCGAAGACCTGTCGCTTATAAGCTTTGATGATGATGAGATTTTTTCTGCATTTGACCCTCCTATCTCTGTGGTGGTCCAGGACCTGGCACAGATGGGAACCGAGGCCTCCCGGCTGCTTCTGAAGCGGATACAGGGGGATTACTCTGATTTTCCCAGAACCAAGATCATTAAGACACATTTTATAGAACGGAGCTCTGTGCGTGACCTGTCAAAGTAAACCTGACATAGTGTCAATATCCAGCAGCTCTTTTTCCCCGCCTGCTTCATACAGGCGGACTCTCTCTAAATATTTTCTGATAATCTGCTTTCCTCCCCTGTCTCCTGCAAGATCCAGGAGCTCAGGGGCATAATCTGCCAGGAACCAGGCTGGATTTCCCAGGTGTCCGCCGCTGGCCATACAGCCCAGTTCGCATCCTTCCCTCTCCATTGTTTCCAGAAAGCCTTCCGCTGTAGTTTCTTTCATAAAAGGCTGGTCCGCCACAAAAAAGGCCCATGCGTCAGAATCCCCCGAAGCCCTGACTCCCGCCTTAACCGACATGGAAATCCCTCTGATGCTGTCAGGAGACATAATGACACGGACCGGCCTTCCCTCCATCGACGACATGATCTCACTGTATATCTCCTCATACTGAGTGACTGCCAGCACTTCCCAGCCTTCATGTCTTTCGCATATACTTGCCAGGCGCTCCAGCAGATGGCGGTACATGGCCCTGCCCTCTATAGGATATAATAATTTGTTTAAACCGAAGCGGCGGCTGTTTCCAGCCGCCAGGTATATCAGTGTCACTTTCATTTTCTTTCCTTTTCAAGCAGCCCCATGGCTATCTTTTCACTGGTGATGGGCAGTTCCTTAAACCAGATCCCCGTGGCATTTGCAATAGCATGAGCCAGCGCCGGAGAGGGGGTATTGATGACGATCTCACCTATAGATTTCGCCCCGAACGGTCCTGTAGGCTCATAGCTGCTCTCGAATTCCACCCGGAGTTTTCCCATATCAAGACGGGTCGGTACTTTGTACTGCATAAATGAGTTATTGAGAAGCTGTCCTTTTTCCGTATACTGTATATTTTCGTACAGAGCCATTCCTATCCCCTGCACAAGCCCGCCTTCCACCTGCACTCTGGCAAGGTTGGGATTTACCACAGTACCGCAGTCCACCACGGCTGCATAATCCAGGATCTCCACATGTCCCGTCTCTTTGTCCAGCTCTATTTCCACCATTCCCGCCATAAACGGAGGCGGGGATACGGGCGAGCTGTTGCTCTCCACAGCCTGAAGCGCAGTGCTGCTACCGCACATAGAACTGAACGCCACCTGCTCCAGAGTCACCTCCCTGCCGTCGCCAAGATGCTTCACCCTGCCGCCGCCAAACTCCAGCTCCTCTGTACTGCACTCCAGCATGCGTGCGCCCTCTTCTAATATCCTCTGCTGCAGTTTCCGGCACGCTTTCTCAACAGCGCGCCCTGTAATATACGTGGTGCTGGAGGCATAGGAGCCTGAATCATAAGGGGAAGTATCTGTGTCCGCCCCGGTAACAGTAATCTCATCCACAGAGCATTCCATGCATTCCGCGGCCATCTGGGCCAGGATAGTGTCGCAGCCTGTCCCCATATCTGCAGCAGCGATAGACAGCGTATAGCTTCCGTCCTCGTTCAGCTTAATGGCTGCTGAACCCACGTCCACCCCTGAGATCCCTGACCCCTGCATTCCCATGGCCACTCCCACGCTGCGCACCTTGTTATTGCCCATATCTCTGCACGGATACTTTTCCTTCCACCCGATCATATCCGCAGCCTTAGCCAGGCAGCGGTTCAGGGCACAGCTGTTTGACTGTTCTCCATAGTATGCCGGCATGATCTGACCTTCACGCACCATATTCAGATCCCTGAGGGCCACAGGATCCATATGCAGCTTCCCCGCCAGCTCATTAACTGCCGATTCCACGGCAAAGATTCCCTGTGTCGCTCCATAACCCCTGTATGCTCCCGCAGACATCACATTCGTGTAGACTACTTCATAAGAAAACCTGTGTGCATCTAAAGATCCATAGAGAGGTATGGATTTATGTCCCGAGAGCCCTACTGTTGTAGGTCCATGCTCTCCATATGCCCCTGTGTTGGACAGGGTATGGACATCTATCGCCCGAATTCTCCCGTTTTTCATAGCTCCCACCCTCACAGATACCTGCATCTCATGGCGGGGGGTAGAGGCCGTCTGCGATTCTTCCCTGGTAAATATCATTTTAGACGGCTTTCCCGTCATCCATGTCACAAAAGCCGGAAAAATTTCTGCCACCACAGTCTGCTTAGCGCCAAACCCTCCTCCGATCCTCGGCTTAAATACACGTATCTTTGATTTCGGTATATCAAGGGCGTTAGAAAGGATCCTTCTGACATGAAATACGATCTGGGTGGAGCTCAGTACATTCAGCCTGCCATATGTATCCATATAGCAGACCGTCCTGAAGGTCTCCATCATTGCCTGCTGGTTTGCCCTCGTATGGTATGTGCCTTCCACCACAACATCGCATTCCTTTAATACCTCATCTACATCGCCCTCATGGGATTCCCCGCAGGCACAGAGGTTGCGCTTATTGTCAGCGCCCACC
The DNA here is from genome assembly GCF_024622195.1 of Murimonas intestini. Taxonomy (NCBI): domain Bacteria; kingdom Bacillati; phylum Bacillota; class Clostridia; order Lachnospirales; family Lachnospiraceae; genus Murimonas; species Murimonas intestini. The sequence goes on along the minus strand of NZ_JANKBI010000015.1, from coordinate 117,574 downwards.
GGACAGAGAGCTCTCCAGTTTTCCTCCGGGTGCACAAGTACCTCATTATCCTTGGCGCTCCTGAAATCCAGAACCGCTGGCAATACCTCATATTCCACTTTTAAGATACGCAGCGCCCTGTCCACGCACGCCTCATTCCCGCCTGCCACGATCGCCACCGGATCCCCCACATAGCGCACATGCCTGTCAAGGATGAGCCTGTCATATGGGCTGGGTTCAGGATATGTCTGCCCTGCCATCGTAAACCTTTTGTCCGGCACATCCTCCCATGTGTAGATGGCCTCGATCCCCGACACCTTTTTTGCCGCATCAGTCCTGACTGACCGGACCCACGCGTTTGCATGAGGGCTTCTGAGCACTTTCACTACAAGGCAGTCCCCAGTCTGCAGGTCTTCTGTAAAGACTGGTTTCCCTGTAACAAGAGACATAGCGTCTTTCTTCTGTACTGGCTGTCCTACTATTCTCATATGGCGCCTCCTGTCCTTTTTGATCTTCTGTATTCCAGAAATTCCCTGATCCCCCGCAGCTGTCCCTCATACCCTGAACAGCGGCACAGATTTCCCGCCAGATATTCTTTGATCTCTTCATCTGAAGGGTCCGGATTCTCCCTGAACAGAGCTATGGCATTCATGATCATCCCCGGATTGCAGAAACCGCACTGCTCTGCCCCCTGATCTGCTATAAAAGAGCCAAATTCCTCCGCCTCCTCCTGCAGCCCTTCCAGAGTTTCCACCCGGCGGCCGGATGCCCTGGCTGCAAGAACTGAACATGAAAGTACCGGCATATCGTCCATAAATACTGTACAAAGGCCGCAGTTGGAAGTTTCGCAGCCTCTCTTTACGCTGAAGCAGCCATGCCCCCGCACAAAGTCTATCAGCAGCATATCAGGGCTTATTTCTTCCTCTATTTTTTTCCCATTTAACATCACTGTAATCTTCATCTTATGATATCCCCCTCTCTTCCAGCAGACGGCAAAGTCCTCTCCTGATCAGCACCTTTGCCAGAACACTCCTGTATGAGGCGCCAGCCCGCATATTGCTGCCTGTAGTGACCTGTGCCGCAAGTCCTTCGGCTGCCGCATCCAGACTTCCGTCCAGACCACCCTCCAGGCTGTCCTCCTCCAGCCGTATACAGACAGCGCGGCCCGGACGCGCTCCCACCACAGCGCGCACTCCCCTGCCATCTTCTGACACTGCACAAGTAAGTACAGGAAAATCTGTCCTGGTATTCCTGTGAGACATATATACACAGTGCACAGGTGTCTTTTTCACGATCAGCCTCACCAGGATATCCCTGTCTTTTTTGGCTGCAGCAAATTCCTCCAGCGGAATTATGCCTCCGTGATACAGCTCCACATATGTATCCAGGGCCAGAAAGCAGGTCAGCACGTCTGAAAAACCGAATCTGCCAAATATACTGCCTCCCACTGTCGCCAGATTTCTGAACTGTACGCCGACGATACTTTCCACACTCTGCCTGATGGCTCCCTGCGTTAATTTTTCCAGCCCTTCATGCTTCTCCAGCTGGCGCAGAGTTGTCATACATCCAATAGAAAAAGCCTCTTCTGTCTCCTCTATCTTATCCAGGCCCAGCCCCGACAGGTCGATGGCAGTCTGAATCGTCCGTGAGCCCATCTTCAGCCAGAGCATGCCTCCCAGGATACAGCTCTTTTTCTTCTGATTCAGCTGGTAGGCCTCCTCAAGGCTCTCTGCTTTTACATATTCTTTTATCTTAAGCATATTTTTACGTCCTCCTCCATATCATTGTTCTTCCCTCAGATGTATCAGCAAATACAGCTCTTCTCCCGTAGAGCCGTTCCAGCTGCAAAAGATACATGTCTTCAAAATCCTCATCTTCCCTGGACAGCATGGTTTCCATCCTGCCGTCCTTCAGTATCAGAAACTGGTCACAGTAGGTATATGCCAGCACAGGATCATGGATGCTTACTATAGCCCCCGTGCGGCTCTCCCTGAGACATTTTGTGAGATCCTCAAAAAACTGATGCTGCCGTCCAAAGTCAAGTCCTGCCGCCGGCTCATCCAGCAGCATCCAGGCTGCCTTCTGTACCCGCGCCCGGGCCAGATAAGCCATCTTTCTCTCGCCTCCGCTGATCTGGTCCATATACCTTTGTTCCAGAAAGGAGATCCCAAGCGCTTCCAGCACTTCTCCTGCCTCATTGTAGTCACGTTTCCCCGGGTTCTGCAGCCACCCCAGATATGGACTGCGCCCCATCACAACAAAATCCAGCACGGTGCAGTGTGCCCATGAATGAAGTTCCTGAGGCACATATGCCATATAACGCGCGCGCTCCCGCCCGGAGAGGCCTGAAAGCCTGACACGCACAGCCTCACCGCCCTCTTTTTGCATTTCCACAGACACCTCCCCCTCATGACGGCAGCCCAGGTTCAGCATAGCCTTTATGAGGGTCGTTTTTCCTGAGCCATTTCTTCCAAGAAGACCCACAAGCCCCAGGCGGCATTCGAAGGAGATGTCATTTAATATCTTTTTTCTGCCGATCCACACATTCAGCTTTTCTGCAGACAGCTTTACTGTCCCCCCGCTCATGTGTCCGCCTCCCCTCTCTTCCTGCGCCGGATCAGAACAGCCAGCAGGAATACTGCACCTGCTGCAGATGTAATGATGCTGACCGGGATCTCCGCTGCTGTCAGAGATCTTGCCAGTGTATCAGCCCAGATCATGAAGACGGCGCCTGCGCATCCGCATATCCCAAAATTCTTCATAAGATTATCACCTGTAAAAAACCGTACCATATGGGGCACGATCAGCCCTGTCCAGGCCACCACGCCCGTCACAGACACGCTGGATGCCACCAGGACTGTAGCTGCCAGTATACAGATGAACTTCACCCTGCCCGCCGGGATCCCCAGGCTCCTTGCCTCTTCCTCGCCAAGGGACATCACCTGGAGCTTCCACCTCATGAGCCAGAGTACAAGAAACGCCGCAATCACCACTGGCAGCACCATCCTCACTTCAGTCCATCTGACAGTGTGGAAGCTTCCCATCATCCAGTAATCAATAGACGGCAGCTGCCTTGACGGGTCCGCAAAGTATTTAAATCCCATGATTATGGCATCTGCGACTGCTTTTACCACAATACCTGCCAAAATCATATTGACCGTCCGCTGGCCCCCGATAAGACCCGAGAGTGCGATCGTCAAAAAAACTGCCAGCAATCCGAAAGCCAGCGCAGAAGCCTGTACCGCAAGTGCACTCCCGCCCATCAGAATAGCTCCGACGGCGCCTGCACAGGCTCCTCCGCTCACCCCCAGCACATCTGGGGAAACCAGCGGGTTCTGCAGCAGTTCCTGGTACACAAGTCCTGAAACCGCCAGCCCCGCCCCTGTCATTCCCACAAAAAAGGCTCTGGACAGGCGGATCTTCAGGAAGACATCCTCTTTAACAGCTTCCTGCATAGTACCTGTGCATATCTCCCATATTTCCTTTAAAGTAAGCGGAAAACGGCCTATGCAGCTTGTTATGAGCACGCTCAATACAAGAATCCCCGCCATGACCCAGAACCCTCTGTGTTTCATCATGTTCCTCCAAATTTACATTTACAGCCCCAACTGCTCTTCTGTCACTGTTATATCAAAATATGTTTTGTAAAAATCCTGTGCTTCCCTGATAAATTCATCCTTTGAGTAAACATCAGGATGGAGCTGGTATGTCAGCCACAAAACTCCCAGCACTGACGAAGGTGTGGGGTAATCCCAGGCTTCGATCTCAGACGGGAAGGTAAAGACTTTTCCGTCCTTTATAGCCTGCACTTCAGCCAGAGCCGTGTCTTTCTCAATGTCTTCAAGTGAATATTCGGCATAATTGACAGCAAAGATATATTCCGGATTCCAGGCGAGCACCTGTTCAGGTGATACCTCTTTCCAATATCCATCCTGAAGCTCCGCTGATACATTCCTGCCTCCGGCCGCCTCTATCATGTCATTCTGATACATCTTAGATGTACATGTTCTCAGATATCCCGAACCGGATGCCAGATATACTGACGGCCTCTCAAGGCCTTCTGTCAGTTTCCCGGCCTCTTCCATCTTGTCGTGATAATATGCCAGCAGCTGGTTCCCTCTCTCCTTATTGCCCGTCACTTCTGCCAGCAGAGCCACACAAGCCTCAAAATCCTCCTGTGTCTCAGGATCTACAATAAGGACGGGAATATCCAGCTCTTCAAACACTGCAGCGCTCTCCTGCAGCCTGGACGGCAGTATGACAAGATCCGGGTCAAGGGCCGCTGTCTCTTCCACGTTGATCCCCTTGCCTGACCCCACAGCCGGAAGGTCCAGCAGCTGAGGAGCCGCCAGCTTATAAAGCTCTCTTGTATCAGCCTTCATCTCTATTCCCTTCAGATCATCCTCACAGCCAAGGGCTATCAGAATAGCTGTAGAAATATAGTATGAGGAAACAAGGCGGCCGGCCGGAGCCTGAAGCGTCACTTCTCTTCCTGCCTGGTCTGTTACAGTTATGCCATTTTCTGGTGCTTCCGGCATTTTTACTGCGGCAGCTGCCTGCCCTGACATCATTGTTGTCAGGAGCACAGCTGCAATAAATAAACTGATTGCTTTTTTTAAATTCTTCATTCTCTCTTATGCCTCTTCTTTGTCTTTAGGCAGCACAATGTTCAGGACAATAGCAACGAGCGCTGCCGGAACAATGCCGGAGCCGCCGAATATCAGCTGGATGCTGTCAGGAAGCTGTGCCAGGACGCCCCCGTTAGATCCGATACCATATCCCAGGCCAAGGGCAACAGATACGATAGTTATGCTCCTTGCTGTCATAGGTTTCTTAGTTATCAGCTGGATACCGCTGACCACGATAGAGGAGAACATCATGACAGCCGCCCCGCCAAGAACACTCTGGGGCATGATGGATATCAATGCTGCCAGCTTCGGAAACAGTCCGCATAAGATAAGGAACACAGCCCCTGTAGCCAGTGCAAAACGGTTCACGATCTTTGTCATGGTTACAAGACCTACATTCTGGCTGAAGGAAGTATTAGGAAGTACGCCAAACACAGCTGCAAAGCTGGACCCGATACCGTCACAGACAACGCCGCCCGAGAGCTCCTTGTCTGTAGCTTCGCGTCCCATTCCACCTTCCATTACGCCTGATATGTCTCCCACAGTTTCTACAGCTGTCACGATGAACATGATCAGGACAGGAAGGACCGCCCTCAGATCAAAGACAGGCTTCACAGGAAGGATCTGCGGCAGCGAGAACCAGCTGGCCTGTGATACCTTGTCCCAGTTAAGGACCCATGCCTTTGTGTATTCAGCTCCCTGTGCATCCACTCCTGTTGTAGGCAGTATCAGCCCCATGACAGCCGCTGCCACATAGCCCACTATAATGCCGATCAGGATGGAGGATGCACTTGTCATCCCCTTAGTTCCGTGCTTCAGTATAACGATGACCAGCAGTACAATCCCGCCCAGTATAAGGTTTTCCACAGATCCGAAATCCTTCGCCGTATTTCCTCCGCCAAAGGAATTGACACCTACCGCGATCAGGGAAAGACCGATTGAAAGCACTACTGTTCCTGTAACGACTGCAGGGAAAAACTTTCTGAGAGGCTTGAGCAGGAATCCCAGAACCCCTTCAAAGATACCGCCGATCATAGAAGCGCACATAATGGCGCCATATGCCAGCACGCCTCCGCCCATAACCTGGGCCACGCTGTTGAACACACCGATAAAACCTGAGCTGGTTCCCATAATGATAGGCACCTTACCGCCGACAGGTCCTATGGCAAACAGCTGTACTAATGTGACAACACCTGCTATCCACATTGCATTCTGCAGAAGGGCTACCTGCATATCTGCAAATTCACTGCCCACGCCCATTCCGCAGGCCCCCGTAATAATAAGCAGCGGTGTCAGGTTGCCCACAAACATGGCAAGCACATGCTGCAGCCCCAGCGGGATAGCTTTTTTCAGGGGCAGCTTCCCATAAAAATCATACTCTGCTCCTTTGTTCTCTTGTTGATTCACTTTTCTCTCTCCTTTACGTTTTTTACGTAAAGAGTATACCTTATCTTAATGTTTTTGTACAGAAGGTCTTTACAAAATCCGACAATTATTCATATACCACCACAGGGTAACCCTTGTCTACATTGCGGAAGATAATTTCCGCCTGATCTGTGGGCGTATTGATGCAGCCGTGGGACCCATTCGTCAGATAGATATTCCCTCCGAAATAAGACCTGAAATGGCTGGCGTCATGGATACCCACATTTCCATTGAAGGGCAGCCAGTATGCAACAGGCTGTGCATAATCCTGTCCTCTTAGTATCTGTCCGTTTATTTTGGCGTCTATGGCCCAAACGCCTCCGGCAGGAGTGGCATTCCCTTTATTGGGGTCACCTGTCACTACAGGTGTATCCACCAGCTCCACGCCGTCCTTGTAGAACCACATGCGCTGCTGTGAAATGCACACCTCCACATAAGTCCCTCCGATATCATCAGCAGAACGGTCCATGGCAGTATACACGTAAGAGGGCTGAAGACTTCCGTTCATCCCCGCCGAGACAGCAGATATAAGCTCCTCCGTTGTCTTCTCCCTGTCTATGCACCAGCCGTAATCACCGCCCTCCAGGCGGATGGTGCTCCCGTCATGTGCGGTAAAATCTCTTGGCAGCCCAAAGGTATCTGTATCATATGCCATCTGTTTTACCCATTCCGCCGCTTTATCTTTATCCAGAAAATAATTCCCGTACAGATCCTTAGAGAGCATCTGCCTGATGATCCCCCTGTTCACCACCTTCTGCCTGTCTGTAAAATCATATGTGATCCTGGCCCTTGTAAGCTCATTGAGCTGGCGCACTTCCGACTGAAGCTGCTCATCGCTGCCAAGCACCGAAGGCGCCTCATACAGTCCCTCCTTATCCAGGTCCAGGACCGTCTCACCATGTCTGATGGCTGCTGCAGCAGCCTCCTTCAGCCTTTCAAATCTGACCATGTTTCCCTGTTCCTCCGGCCGTATCACAAAACCTGAATCAGTTTCCTCTATAGCAGCATCAGCCGGAGGTGTAACAAGCTTCCCGTCCATAAAAGGCATCCCTTCCAGCAGGGAATCCAGAATCCCCTCATTATAGTCCACAGGAAATGCAATGTGGTAATTCCTGTCCCCCATCATGGCAAATATCCAGGCCCAGGGCTTCTGATCCCACAGCACTTCCTCCGCCTGACTCATATCTATGTACGAGAGCGCCAGCTGATTGCCTGTTATCTGCCCCTCAATCCCGCCTCTGCCCCTTATGGTAAGCTTATAATTCAGCAGATTATTCATAAGTCCGCGCTCTGCCTCCTCAGCCGTCTTGTTTGAACAGCTGACTCCGTTTATGAAAGTCCCTATATAGAATCTCCCGCTGTAATAATACCCCACTCCGGCATATCCGCCGGCAAGTATACAGACACATCCCGCCACAGCACCGGCAATCACTGCCTTTCTGTTCCTACCCCGGAATCTCTCCCAAAATCTGCCCATATGCACTTTCACCTCATGCCTGAAACAACCTTATCCTTATGTACAGCATATGAGGCCATGCCCATTTTCTTTACTTTTTTAGATTTTATCTCCATATACAGAGAGAGGGGACCGGATGTGCGGATCCGGCCCCCAGTGAGAAAAAAGTGTATTACTACACCCTTCTTAATATTATCACTCATAAATGTATATTTCTATTGGTAAAATTTGTCAAAAACACAATTATTTTTCTTCATTAACATAGCTGCTTACATTATCACTCGTAATTTTAAAATAAGACATGTAAATATATTTATCATCTTCGAACTCGATATCTTCCATTCCCTCACCGGAAACAAGGGCAACCGCCAGCTTTGCCATAGCCCCCGCTTGTCCTTCCTTGTCATTATAGACAGTTCCGGCCAGTTCCGAGTCCATGACAGCCTTCAGTCCCACGTCTGTGCCGTCGATCCCGAAAAAAACAGGGAAATTTGCCTCCGTATACCCCAGCTTCTTATAGGCATCAATTGCACCCAGAGCCATATCATCGTTATTTGCCAGGACAAGTTCAATTTTATTCTTATACTGGCCGATCATCTGCTCCATCCTGTTCTGCGCCTGAGCCCGGTTCCAGTTTGCAATCCCATAACTCAGTTTTTCAAGTTCTATGCCATTATTTTTCAGAGTATCAACCGCACTTTCTGTACGTACTATGGCGTCCTGATGGCCTGGTTCTCCTTCCAGTACCACGTATTGTATCTTTCCGTCCTTGTTGCGGTCTATCTGGCTGTTCTCCCGTATCAGGTCTGCAGCCATCTCCCCCTGCATCACACCCGGCTGTTTTGTATAAGCCCCCACATAATAAAATTTATCCCACTGTCTTAAGTCCTCTGCGACAGGCTCCCTGTTAAAGAATATAATGGGAATATCATTTTCCCTTGCAAGGTCGATGATCTCCGAAGTATTTGTCCTGTCTACAAGATTCACGCAGAGGACATTGCAGCCCGCATTGATCAGTTCTTCCACCTGATCATTCTGAGTGCGCTGTGAACCGGCCGCGTCCCTGATGAGCACTCTCGTCTCCAGGTCTTCTCTTTCATAACCGTTTAGCTGTTCTCTGAAGCTTGTAATCAATTCGCTGATGAATGTATCATTCTGGTTATAGCACGCCACCCCCACATGAACCTTGTCTGACGCGGACATCTGCTGTTTTCCGCAGGCACATAAGAGATTCACGCCCATGCAGCACAAAACCCCTGCCGCCAGGATTTTTTTCATTTTCATAATATTCCTCCGGGTTTCTTATCAAAAGCAAATTCGTTACTGACTCATTGTAAAAAGTATCTCCTGGTTTTCTTTTAAAAACAGGGTGTCTCTGCGGAGAACTGTATGGGAAACTGTTATATCCTGCAGACTGCTGAAATAATGCCCCAGTTTTTCCCATATTTCTGTCAGGCTTTGATAGCCCACATTAAATTCATCAGGCACCACCAGGCATTCTGCAAATCCCATATCCAGATAGTAGACTGCCTCCGTAGAATTTCCAATTCCATACACCAGGGCTCCATGCAGATTATTAGCCGCCGAGTAACTTCCGGCTGTTGTCAGGCTGTTATCATCGAGGGCGATCACAAAATCTACCTTCGGCTGATTCCCGGGAGAGTCCTCTTCGTTTCCATCAAAGACACCGGAAACAGACCAGCTGATTTCAACTCCTGTATCTTTCAGGGTATCTGTAAATCCCTTCTCCCTGCTTACTGCTGCCGGGGAATCAGTTGTCTCCGTCAGGATACCCAGGGTCTTTCCCTTAATGTTTCCATTGTAATCTTTCAGCAGTTCCTCCGCCAAAGCTGCTCCCATGGCATAATTATCCGGCCCTGTGGCAGGCAGCCTTGAGGCGTCCTTATTTCCGGATGCCGTATATCCCACCAGCATAACAGGAACCTTATTCTCTATTTTTTTCAGCATTTCCTCTGCATCAGGAGACGGCACCGGCTGTACGATGACAGCGTCAGCCCCATTGTCGATTTCCCACTCTATGGCACTCTTCTCTTCCTCAACAGTCAGCGCACCTCCTGTACTGACGACAAACATTTCTATTCCCTTATCTTCTGCAGCCATTCTGAGCCCGTATTTGAACGCAGCCCACTGATTGTCATCAGAATTCTGAATAATCACCGAAACTTTATAACGGTCTTTCCCGTTCTTCCCCCAGAGCATAATTAAAACCGCAGCAATTACCAGCACCGCCAAAAATGCTTCCAGCAGAATAAACAATTTTCTGTTCTTCTTCATCTCTATTTACCCTGAACCCCCGTAATTATCCAGCACAACCGCAATTACAGCTGCTTCTTGTCAATCATCTCTTCCTTGCTGAATATATGTCCCTTCTCAAGAATCTTTCTGTTTTCCTCATTATACGGAACTGCCGGAATACAGATTGAGACAGAGGTACCCTTATCCGGCTCACTTTCAATAATTAAGCCGTACTCTTTCCCAAAAAGTATCTGAATGCGGTTATTCACATTAATAAGGCCGACTCCTGACCCATGTTTCTGGACTCTGCTGCTGTCTGTCAGTATAAGGCTCACCTCTTCTTCAGACATCCCTATTCCATTATCCGTCACTGAAAGGATAATATTATCAGCCTTCAGCCTTCCTGTAACCTTTATCTCTCCGCAGTCATCCATGCTGCTGACTCCATAATTTATGGCATTTTCCAGGATTGGCTGCAGGATCAGCTTCACCGTACAGTATGAGTACACACACTGGTCCACATCATACTCAACTGAAAATGTATTCTTATACCTGATCTTCTGGATATTCATATAGCTCTGTGCGTGCTGCAGCTCATCCTTAACGCTGATTATAGTGCGCCCCTTTGAAAGGCTGATCCTGAATAGCTTCGCCAGCTGTGAGATCATGAATGAAGCCTCATCATTTCTCTCCCCCTCAACCATCCATGTGATAGATTCCAGCGTATTATACAAAAAATGCGGATTGATCTGGCTTTGCAGGGCATCAAGCTCACTTTTTCTTCTTTCATTCTGCTCCAGAACGATTTTTCTCATAAGCGTGTCTATCTGTTCATAGGAGCTTTGTATAGAATGGGCAAGGTGCCTGATTTCCAGCGTCCCGCCGATATATATCTCCGGCTTTTCCCCGGCCTCATATTTCATAACCGAATTATTCAGCTTCATAATAGGGCTGGAGACCCTGACTGAAACTATACGGTTAATGACGACAAGCATCAACACCATCAGAAGCACAAGCGCCACAATAGAATACCTGATATTGATCATTCCATGGGTAAATGCAGAATAGGGGATCACTCCAACCAGCTTCCAGCCGGTATAACTGATCGTATCCACGATAACCTTCCTCTGTTCCCCTTCAAAGGTCTCATCATAAATACCATCCTTATAATTTGCTGCTATCCCGCTGTTTTCATTGCAGATCCCTTTGCTGATCTGTATCTGCTGCCTGTGATAGATGATTTCCCCGTTGCTGTCACACAGATAATAATACTGTCCGTTATTTAAGGCATTGATCTGTTTCATCATCCGCGAGATGCTTGTATAATCCATATCTACGAGAAGTACGCCCAGATGCGTATCGCCATTGTCAGTCAGCTCCACAACACGGCTCAGTGAAATCACCCAGTAATAGCGCTGTGTGGAATCATTAAACAGATTCTGGATATGGGGCGTGGAAAAATGCATATTCTCCATCTCATCCATGGCCTGCTTATACCAGTCCTGCCTTGTGACATTAGGATCCTCCTTCTGGGACGCCACCGGTTCTGCCGCCATCAGGCTTCCGTAATTATTATAAATGGCAATGCTGCGCAGATTATCCCGGTTTGCTTCATACAGCAGGTTCATCCCTCTCTGGATATTCTGATCCTGGCTGGACAGATCATTTTCTTTTATTACATTGTAATATACAGCATCCGATATCTGCCGCATACTGACCAGATAATTTTCCAGACTCTCTCCTGCCTGTTCCATCAGCTTCTGCGTACTCTGTATTATCTCCTGTCTTGATATGGCAGAAAACCTGAAATACAGCACGCTGCCCAGAAGTAATATAATGGAGATAGATATCACGGAAAATGCAAACATAATGGTAGACTGTATCCCTCTCGGCTTTAATCTCTTCAGCCGGCTGAAGTACTTATTTTTCAACTTCTGTATGCTCCGTTCTGTATTTTGAAGGTGAAACGCCAAACCGTCTCTTAAACACATAGCTGAAATAGTTCGGATCATTGTATCCCACATTCTTTGCTATAATATAGCTTTTTTCATTTGTCTCGATCAGCTGGCGGGATGCCTGATCCATACGGTAATCCGTTAAATACCCGATAAACGAATTCCCTGTTTCTTTCTTAAAAATGGTGGAAAAATAAGAATTCGATACGCCCAGAACTTCACAGATACTGTCAAGTGAAAGTTCCTCATCCTGATAATTATTATGCACATATTCTTTTGCCCTGAATACGAAGGATTTCGTCGACATGCTCCTGGCGCTGATCAATTTTTCACGAAAAAAAAGACTGATATCGATTAGCCATTTCTTCAGCGCATCAGGCTCCTTATCAAGAAGGCTGCTGTACAGTTTCCTCACATCTCCTGTAAAATCTTTGATGACAATATCATTATTCATTGCAAACCTGTATAACGCCCCCACCAGCTCCATAATATCAATATGATGCTGCTGCAGGGATTTATCCGGAAAAGATATATGGTCCAGATATTTATCGACTGCTTCCACAACATCTTCCGCAGGATTTAAACGGATCATTTTAAACAGATTCGCCAATTCCATATCATTTCCTTCGCCCGATTTACTCATCTCCTGGGGAGCGATCTCTTTAATATTGATTGCCCTGAAAGCTCCGTAGATGGCCCTGTAAGATACAGCTTCCCTTGCGCTGCTGTAGGACTGGGGCAATTCCAGAATACTCCTGCAGACCTGTCCTATCCCTACTGAAACAACAGCTCCCATGATCCTGTGGGCATATCTGCAGAATCTGTCGCATTCATCTGTCAGTTCCGGGACCTCATTTTCACTTTTCAGCTGTGTGATCAAAACAGTGTTCCCCAGATATGTTAAGCTTTTCGCCTCCCACTTTTCTCCCAGCCGCTCTTCCGCCTGTTTCTGTACAAAGGTGGACAAAAGCAGAGGATTCGCGCCCTCAGGCACCCTGCTGGACGATGTATGAATGACAACACAGCAGAAAAACGGCCCCGAAAAAGATATTTGATAATCAGAGAGATACTTTGGAATCTCCTCTTCATGGATCCTGCCTTCAATCAAAGAGGAATAAAAGTTAGCCTGCAGAAGGGGCAGCGACTCCATATAGTATTTCTGTAATGTCTCCACGCTCCGCTTTTCGCTTATTTCCTGGTCCAGCTTTATCTTCAGCTGAGTAAACACATTAATAAGCTCTACAGAATTGACCGGCTTCAGAATATATTCTTCCGCTTCCAGATGAATAGCCTCCTTCGCATAATCAAATTCATCAAACCCTGTAAAGAACAATATCTTGGTCGTAGGATATTCCGCCTTAATATGATTCGCCAGTTCCATACCATCCATGTAAGGCATTTTGATATCAGTCATAACAACATCCGGCTGAAATTCCTCCACCATCTCGAGAGCCTTGACACCATTATTGGCATATCCTATTACAGAAAATCCCAGCCCCTCCCAATTGATCTTTCTCATTATGACCTGTATTACTTCTTCTTCATCATCCACTAAAAGAACTGTATATGTATCCATGCCTTTTTCTCCATGTGTGTATTTTTCGTTACAGTTTACGTTATTATAACAAATGCATACGCGAATGTAAATGTAAACGCTGAGCCGGGCAAACGCGGGACATTGACGTATGAATAGTAATACTAAAAGAGCCAAAACTAAGTCTGGCTCTTTTAGCAGCAACTGAATATTTTAATAATTACAATATATATTACTTCTTCTGAACATATTTCAGACAGTCAAGTGTGACTGCTGCCAGAATGATGATACCTTCAAAAACAAACTGAAGGTTTGTGTCAATGCCAAGGATCGTAAGAGAATAAGTAAGTGCGGTAAAAATCATTACACCGACAACTACTCCGGAAATCTTACCAATACCGCCTGTAAATGATACTCCTCCTACTACGCAGGCTGCGATCGCATCCATCTCCCAGCCCTGCCCGTAAGCAGCTGATCCTGAACCAACCATTCTTGCACACTCCAGCCATGAGCCAAATCCATAAAGGATACCTGCCAGAATAAACGCCCCCACTGTTACACGGAATACTGAAATTCCTGAAACTGCTGCCGCTTCCGGATTTCCGCCCACAGCATACAGATTTTTACCAAAGGTTGTTTTATTCCAGATAAACCATATGACAATGATTGCAGCCAGTGCCCAAAGAATAATAGTCGGGAATCCATTCACTTTCGGAATGATCATGCCCGGGATGGACAGCTCAATAGCGCCGAAGGACACACCTTTTGTTGCATATGTTACAAGACCAAAGATCACAAGCATGTTTGCCATTGTTGAAATAAAGGGATGCATCTTGAATTTGGCTGTAAAAAATCCCGCTATTGCAGTAAAGCACGTACATAAAAGCACACACATCACCAGCGCCAGGATAACTCTTCCAACAATGGGTATCCCTGTAAAATCAAATACATGCCCGAAGACAGAACCTGTATTAATACCCTGATGCATAACAATAGTCGCTGTAGTCATACCCATACCAATCATTCGGCCAATCGAGAGGTCCGTACCGGTAAGGAGGATCAGTCCGGCAACGCCCAGGGCAAGGAACATTCTCGGAGAAGCCTGCTGAAGGATATTCAGGACATTGTTATACGTAAGCAGCGGTGTATTTTTAATGATAGGAGTGATAATACACAGCACAATAAAAATCAGGACAATCGCAATATACAGACCGTTCCTCAAAAGGAAGGTCCTTCTGTTGAACGTATATTTATAATTTTCCCATTTCTGTTCTCTTGACTCCATAAAGGTGAATTTCGACATACGCAGCATATCTATCAGATGATATTTATATGTATAAGCAGCATGCCTTCTGTCTTTTATCTGCTGAAGCTCCTTCTCAAGCTGCATTTTTGCATCAAACAGCCTGTTCTTATAGACATAATTCTCATCCTTCACTTCCTGATGGTCAGAGAGTTTTGAGACGATTTTCTGATGTTCGCTTTTCAGTTCTTCAGTCTTTTTGCTGTATCTGGCCTTTGCCTGTGCTTTCTCCTGGTCACAGCTCTGTTTAACCAGCTGGTAATAATCCCTGTCAAAGTGTGTCTTCAGATAGGATTCCGCATCAGCAATCAGTTTTGTAACTTCATCTTTATTTTTCGCTTCAATTGATTTTGCCTTTTCCAGTTCACTTCTATATTTTGCGATCTCTTTTTCTTTTTCATCCTTTGTAAGCGCACGGTCTCTTTTTATACTGTCAATAATATTCTGAAAAGAAATAACCTTGTCTGTACCGTCCACTCTGAGGCTATCGATCTGTTTCTGAATTTTACCTACATAATCCTCGATTGGCTGACGCAGCTTCTTCTCCTGTTCAACCGTAAGAATCTTACTATTTCCATTAGCCATATCCATCAATCTCCCTCATTATAGGTATTTTGCACTGAGCCTTAAAAGCTCCTCCTGATTTGTCTCATTTGTATTGACAATTCCAGAAAGGCGTCCATTTGACATAACACCAATACGGTTCGTAATACCCAGGATCTCGGGCATTTCAGATGAAACAACAATAACCGTCTTTCCCTGCTTCGCCATATTGATAATCAACTCATATATCTCATATTTCGCTCCAACATCAATTCCTCTCGTAGGTTCATCCATCATAAATACCTGCGGCCCGCGCTCCAGCCACTTTCCAAAAATGACTTTCTGCTGATTGCCGCCGGAGAGGCTTGAAATCATGTCTTCAGGTCCCATGCACTTCGTATGCATGATTTTTATCTCTTTTGAAGTAGCTTTTACCATCTTGGAATCGGAAAGTGCAAATCCCGACTTATACTGTTCCAGATTTGCAATCGTGGTATTGAAAATAAGATCGCCCTTCAAAAAAAGCCCGTTGGCCTTTCGTTCCTCAGTAATCATGGCAAACCCATGGTCCATGGCTTCTTTTGCACTGCTGAAGTTCATAAGTTTTTTATTAAAGTAAACACGTCCTGCTGCTCTTGTACGGACGCCGAAAATCGTTTCCAGAAGCTCTGTACGCCCTGCACCCACAAGCCCGTACAGTCCGAATATCTCCCCTTCTCTCACATCAAATGAAATATCCTGCAGATGGGGTTCGAACTTTGTAGAGAGATTCTGAACAGAAAAAATCACATCCTTCGGTGTATTGTCCACCGGCGGGAAACGATTATCAAGTGAACGGCCGACCATGGCTGCGATCAGCTCATTCATATCAGTATCCTCAGTCTTCTTTGTCATAACCAGGTTTCCGTCACGAAGCACTGAGATCTCGTCACAGATCTCAAATATTTCATCCATCTTATGAGATATATAGATCAGGGAGATTCCCTGCTCCTTCAGCATTCTCATCATTTCAAAAAGCTTGCTGACTTCCTGCACTGTCAGAGAGGAGGTCGGTTCGTCAAGAACGATCACCCTTGAGTTATAGGATATCGCTTTTGCTATTTCACACATCTGCCTCTGTGATACAGACATATTCCGCATCGGCTGAGTGACATTTACTGTCATGCCCAGTTTTCTGAAGAGATCAGAGGCTTCCTTTTTCATCCTGCCTTCATCGACTACACCCATGGAATTGACAGGATAGCGGCCAAGGAATAAATTATCAATCACGTTTCTTTCCAGGCACTGGTTCAGTTCCTGATGAACCATGGCAATACCGTTTTCAAGAGCATCTTTTGGTCCCGAAAAACTTACTTCCTTGCCTTCAAGGAAGATATTGCCCTCATCTTTCTGGTATGTGCCGAAAAGACACTTCATCATTGTTGACTTACCGGCGCCATTTTCTCCCATAAGCCCCATAACAGTTCCGCGCTTCACATCCAAGCTGATACGGTCCAGAACTCTGTTTCTGCCAAAGGACTTGCTCATGCCGCGTATCGATAAGACAATATCATCTTTCTTATCTTCCATTATTTTACCCCTGTATATGTATTTTTAGTTGATTGACCCTAAATTCAAGAACGCTCCGGCGTTCTTGCTGTAGCGGCCCGTCAGCTCTGATAACATCATAGATCTGAACCGCTCTGCAATCCGCCGGAGCATCCTCCATGTTTCGATAAATATTACTGATTAAGTAAAGATGTGTAAGAAGCGGCATTATCTGTCTTAACCATGTTGATTGCAAATGCATCATACTGGCTTGGATTTCCAAGACGGTTTGTAATGTTAGACTCAGTCTGTCCATCTCCGCCTATATAATCAACATCCAGATTAAGAAGATCATCATATTTCTGCAGCAGCGGCTGGTATGTTGAGCTCAGGAAGTTATCTGCAGCATTATAGATATCAAGCCAAACCTTCTTTACAGCATGTGTGCTTTCATCAAGCTGTTTTGATACCGGCTCATAAACCATTGTGGAATCTGTGAAATCCTGATAGTTATCAGCTGTAACTGCAACATTTAATGCATAGTAGGAACGCTCTTCTTCTCTGTATACATATACATCGTCAGACAGAACATTTCCGGCTTCGTCAGCTGTGCCGATACCTGTATCGATATCTACTCCGTCAAGAGCATTACGAAGAACACGAAGTGTCAGGTATGCCTGTACATCTGCATGCTGGCTGATCGTTCCGCCGTAGCCTTCTGCGATAGCTGCCACTGCATCACTGTTTGCATCGTATCCAAATGTAGGAACCTTATTGTCATTTGACCATGCATTGAACATTGACATGCCCATTCCGTCATTATTAGATACAACAACATCGATCTCATCGCCAAAAGATGAAGACCATGTGCCGATCGTATTGCCTGCTGTAGCTGCATCCCATGTAGCACCTGCGGAGTTCTTCATTTCCTGAGAAGCAAGCTCCCTGACTACATATGTCTTTCCGTTGACTTCAATTGATCCGTCCTGTACTGCGGATGCTGAACCGTCTGAGTTTGTTCCGATTGGTTCACTGTTGATGTCTCCGTCTTTCTCAACGCCTGTGCCAAGTGCCTTACGTACACCTCTTGTACGGGCGATAGAGTCATTATGTCCGATATCTCCGATTGCCAGAACATATCCGATTACGCCGTCACCGTTACGGTCGATGGTGTCAATGTTTTTCTCGATATACTCTTTAACCATTGTACCCTGAAGCTCAGCGCCCTGGTTTGCATCGAATCCTACATAATATGTATCTTTATTATAGTTCAGAGCTGTCATATCAAGCTCGCCTGTAGAACTGTTGGATGGCTGGCGGTTAAACCATACTAAAGGTTTATCCTTGTTTTCCACCTCTGCTGATTTTGTTAATGTCACATCTGCTGGAACCTTTGCTGCTGTGTCTGCCTTTTGGGAATCACCGGCACCATATGCGGTAACTGAAAGTCCGAGCACTGCTGCCATAGTCGCTAAAGCAATTTGTTTCTTCATATACAATTTCTCCCTTCACTTTGACACTCTTTTTTCGTGTTCTTTGTTGATATTGACAGTATAACTGATGTTTATCCGATAAAACATAGAATATTTTTCTACTTTCATTGAAATTTTTAAGGTTTCTTCAGTTATATTTAATAATTTTTAATGTGTTTTCTGGTCATAACGGGCAATCCTCACAAACAAAAAAAATAAACCCTTGAATAATCAAGGGTTTATCAATGCCGACGACCGGAATACATCCGAATCAATGTGTCTATATTTCTACGACATTTTTTATTTACCTTGCGGATTTACATGTCGACTAATGTCGTAACTTGCGACCGACAATAATTGACATCCGCTGTAAAATGTCTTATTATAATGATGTTTTCATAACTCGTGCCGGATTCCTTACCGGCACTCCTGTAACCCCAGGTACTCCCTACCCGGGGTTTTTATATACAAAAAAATTTACGATACAAATTATATGCGTTTTATAATGTGTTTTGCAGGTTTCCCCTGCTGGACACCCCAATATGTGCCCTGCTTATCCCCAACTGCAAAAACAAGAACCTCTGCGTAGCCTCGGTGCTTATACACATAGGTTGTCGGGATCGTGTTGTTACTATTCGATGGAGACATCGGGTTAATATAATATTGCTGTCCATAAAGCTTTTCTGCCGCCTCTTGATAATTTGCGGCGTGCACCGTATTATTTCCATCTGTATATTTGTTCATGAAGTTTCCCCTCTCTGCCCTCGTAACCTCCGGGACGGGTGATAATCATCCTACGAATGCATATTCTACTTTTCCGCTTGAGTAAGTAATTCGGCTATAAAAGCCATCATTACAATTTACAAGCTTATTATCTACTATTTCACCGTTGTCCACAACATATTTTTTATAATATGCTGCGTTTTCTGTAATTTCTTTTTTGAGCGCTTCCGGATCTGTGATCCAGCATTTTGTCGCTCCATCCCATATAGCTTTAAAGTTACTTTTAATAAATTCCTTTGCTGTATATGTTTTCCCGGAAATGACACCTGTTAAAGTGTTAACTGTAAAGCTGTCATGTCTTGCTACTTTCATCTCGATCACTGATGCATCAATTATTCTTGCAATTTCTTTCGCTTCTTTCCATGCCCTCTTAAGACATTCTGAGAAGCTTAATCTATACTGTGCTACACATTTCTGTGTCTCTCTATAAATTTTCCATGCTTCTTTCATGATTTTTGATAAGTTATATTTTTTCATTTTTTTATTTCCTCCGTTCTTTATCTTGATTACATTATATACTATTCGTACGAATAATTCAATATGCATTCTGCCTAAATCGTACGAATGATTTTTGTGCAATTCGTACGAATATACATATTCTATTGTTTTATTTGTACGAATGATATATAATACAAAAGAAAAGGAGGTGATAAAGTGGAGCCTATAAAAAGAAAGATACTCTTTAATAAGCCTGGCGGAACTGCAAGTAAAAGTTCTATCATGGCAAGGTTAACCCTTCCAAATGACTTTATAAAAGCCCTTAATATTACTCCCGAAGACAAAGATGTAATTATCTCACTTGAGGGAGATAGAATAATCATTAAAAAAGCTTGACTATTCGTACGAATGGTAATATAATAAAGATAGTTAAAGGAGACATCCTTTAACGAATGACCGGGCAAGCGGAGAAAGGAGGAACAAATGGAAAGTATGACCAAAGAAGAAATGCAAAGATTTTTAATCAAAGAAGCGCAGAGAGGCAGCACAGAAATAGAAGCTTACAGAAATTTAATGGAAATCCTAGGAATTGAGTTTCCAAACGAACCAAAAAAACAAAAGCCTGCAGAATAGGCTTTGAGAGAAAGCAAAGGGAGGGCGGACTTGCCACCGCTCCCCCGCAAAAATATTATAACATATAATTAAGACAAAGTGCAAGGGAGATTAGAGTATGAAGACCTTTAAACATTACGGAATCGATGTAACACGTCAGATTATAGAAACAGAATTTTACAAGACTCTTGTAAAAAACAATATCCCATATACAGAGCCAGCTTGTAGCCCTGATTTAAATTTGTATGTATATAGCGTTGATGGCGTAAATAAATACGCTGTTGTAAAGCCTCTCAGTATACCTGATGATTATGCGGAGGTTGTGTACATAACAACATCCATTCCAGAGGATTTAGATTTTAACATGCTGGTGCAGGATGTTGAATCTCAAAATAATGGAGAAGAACCAATGCAGCCTAAGACAAAATTAAAACTTGTCTTAGATACTATTTTATTTCAAATTGATAATGAGGTTAAGGCCTTCGCGGCTAAAGCAGATCTACTCCCCGATGAAGAGATCATATCACAAACAGTTATCGCATTATCTGCCTATGGATATGACAGACATAAACTCATGCACAGCGCTCACAGTGATATCAACGCTGATTTTTATGCTAAATTATTAGATGCAATTTAACAAATACCCTGTAAACCAACTGCCCTGTACAAGGGCAGTTTAATTTCTTTATTTGCACAAAAAAAGAGCAACCCGAAAGTTACTCTTTTTTTGTGTGTCGCTATTTACAACTTTATTATTTCAATCCACTGCCCTTTACAGGGCAGACACCCGTTATATAACGGAAAAAACATAAATAAAATTATTAATATTTCAATCCGCTGTCCCTGACGGGGCAGACACCGTTTTGCAACGGCAAAGCTATAAATAAAACTATTATTTCAATCCGCAAGGACATTCCCTTGACATATTTATATACTAGCACACACGCTTATTTTTGTCAACTATTTCTCGTATAATCCAGGCAAATCCAGCCTGCGCCGCTCTTGAGCTTGCCCCAATTGCCTGAAGTCTCTACGATCGTATATGTACCCCGGTCAGTAATCTGCCCCGACAGTGTATAACTCGTTCCGGGGCCAGTCCTTATATTGAGCACGTCTGTCGTCACTTTTACAGTTTTTTCTTTTGCCTCCACGGTATCACCTCCCGTGACAAAACCCCCATAGCCATATGACTGTAATTTTTTCAGCATAGAGTCAGCATTAGCTTTCATGGAAAAGGCCCCTATCTGAACCTTATATAAACTCTCAGTCTGTTTAATACAGGTTTCAAACCCCTGACTCTTGAGCGTGGCTGCAAAGCTGTCAGCAAGTTTCTTGTCTTTGAAAGCCCCTGTCTGTACTCTGTAGATGATCCCGGCCTCATCTGGTTTTGACGGCTGCGGAGCTGGTTCAGTACTCGCCCCCGCAAGTGCTGCCTTGAAAGCTGCCCATGTATGTTTTGTGTGATTGTAAACATATGGATTAGGGCATGTCTTACCATTGACGTCATAATGCCTGATTACACGATCTGCGGGTATACCATATTTACTCATGAGGTACTTTGTAAGCTCAACAGCTGACTTGACTGTGGCATCTTCAAAATACCAGTCTCTGTCTGTGGCGTTCATTGTGTTGTGGTTTCTCTTATGTACGCACATCTCTATGCTGAGTGAATTATAATTAGTACACTGCCCATAATAAGCACCGCCCTCGCTGCTCTGACGCCCACCTCCTACACTCCATGCACCGTTAGCATCCTCAACGCTCTGCCATATCTCCCCGGAAAAGCCCACATAATAATGTGCGCTGGCCCCTACATCACCGCTGGCATAATACTGGCAGTTTTCTTTCGCCCCTCCCAGGGCCCCTACATAATGGATGACAATGTACTTTATCCCCTGGCCTCCACGGCCATTGTAATGATTGTACGGCGTAATTAATTTATTTATCTGCATTTACTTTCCCTCCCCTGTTAATTCAGGAAGCCCCGCCACACTGGTAAGTAAGGATAATACCCCAGCCAGCACGGCTGCGCTGCCTACCATAGCCCAGTTGACATCCCCCAGTACTGCTGCAGTACCGATGGTAGCAATTGCTGTCTGTGCTACTGTCTTGATTGCTCTGACTCCTGCTGCTTTTAACCACTGCTTTATGTTTTCTTTCTTCATAAAGGATTCCTCTCTTTCTTATAAAAACGGCCCAACGGCCATTATTAATGCTGCTGCCAATGCCCCTGCTACAGTGGAGATTATGGATGTGAATATAGTCTTTTTGATGCTACTCCACTGTTTTTTAGGCTCCTCTTCTAAAACCTTCAGCCGTTCCCCTTGCTGCCGTTGCTCTTCCAGCATGTTTTCCATGTTTAGTGCCAGCTTTTCAACTGACACAACCAGGGACTGTATGGCTTTAGCCTGATCTTCCTGTGCTCTCATCCGATGCTTGAGAGACCCTATTTCATGTTCGTGTCCCTCAAGCTTTACAGCAATTTCTTCATCATTCATTTTAAGTCTCCTTCCTTCGGGTATTAAAAAAGGACCCTGAGGGTCCGGTGCTCTTATCATCATATTCTTTTTCCTTTCTTCCGTATTTTCACTGCTGCACTAAACAGCAATATAACATACCACCACGTAACAAATACAAGCGTTGAGGCTCTTATAGCACAAGCACGGACTGATGGGCTGACTGTATTTTGGGGACAAAATATAAGTGGTATAGATGGTATTGTACCCAATGATAATGACGTAATTATCGAGATATATAGATATCCAGTCACAGAGTACGCTTCCTGCCGGGTCATTGTACGCGATTTTCGTAGCACGGCGATTAAAACAATTTCTCAGATAAATGGAGTCTTTTCAGGATGGAATGACAGCAATTTACGAATTGAATATAAAAGCTATACGATTTTAGCTAATAATGGTACGCCAACAGTTACCGAAGTGCCAATCGAATACCTGGGGACACAGCTAAAAGTCAATAATCAATCTTTTAGCTACAAAATTTGCTGCCGCACAGTGGGAACAAGCGGAAATGCCTACTCCGAATACAGTGTGTACGACAGTAAAATTGCAACTATCTTTTCGATTGGAAATACTTTGCCTACATTTCCGTCTTTACGTATTGATAGCTATGGAAATCTTAAACTGTATTTGCCTAATATCACACAAAAATATGTTGTAGCTACTTCGATAGAGCGATTAGGGGGCTAAGAAACTATAGTTTATTGCAAAATTATATCTATGGTACCTTTAATGATTAACCCGACATAAAAAGACTTTAGTGGCCATGCACCCATTTTGCCATCATTGGTATAAAATCTACCAAAGTTCATTACATTATAAGTACTATTGTATACAGCATATGCTCCATATGATGTCTTTTCGATGTCTATGATACCTGTAGATTTTTTATAGTAGATGCATTCATTTCTAGAACAGGATTTAATCACATCATTTGGGAAAAAAGATGTCTTCATTGGATTTAAATTCATTCCAAAATCGAAATATGTATTTGCTGCGTCATTCCCCGCGGCTGTATTTGCTTCCACCGTTAGCATATAATTGATATGCAGATATTTTCCCGTCCGGACAGCATATGCCGTGCAGGGACAAACCACAGCGGTATGCTCAACAGGTAGTGTAGTATAATTTTTAAATAGATTTGGGTAAAATGTACAGCCAACAAAATTGCTGTTTAGTGCAGTAATGGATGTCTCAGCTGTGCCCATTCTGGTTACTAAATTTTTCACTTTTCCGACAAGCCAGCCGGATATCAAAGACAGCTTACTACCGGATGCAGGAGCTGTCGCCGCCGTACTTTCGGTATAAGTCACCGTCTTGCCCGAAATATCACCTGCCGCTGCTGCTTCTGCCCTTGCTGTAGCTTCCTGCGCGTCTGCTTTTAGAGTTGCAAACTCTGTGACCCTGGCTGTCTCCGCATTCACCCTCCCTGTTTCCTGACTCTTTCTGGTGTTTTCCGCGTTCACTCTGGCTGACTCTGCGGTACCTCTTGCTGTCTCCTGGCTTTTGCGTGTATTTTCAGCAGATACACGGGATGTCTCTGCATTGACCCTGGCTGTCTCCTGATTCTTTCTGGTATTCTCTGCAGATATTCTGGCATTTTCCGCAGTCTTTCTGGCTGCTTCCGTTGTTTCGGCTTCCTGCGTGATCCGCTTTGCATCCGATATTGCCTGATCCAAAACGCCTAACTCCATATTCCCTTCTATTGCTCCGTCATTTCTCACTGACTTTTCTATTTTTAGTTGAAATGATACTGTTGTCAGCTTTTCTTCACCTTTTACAATTTCAAGCTGACAGATACGCTCCCCTGCGGTATCCAGCATCACTTTTGACAATGGTGCCAGAATCTTATTTCCCTCAACCTCACAATTATTCCAGATAGTTTCACTTGCTATCGATACCACTGCACCGGATGGTATTTCGAATCCTGTCCCATCTTTTATAATTTCAGCCCTTATGTATCTCCCTGTGTCATTCTGTTTTGCATTAACGGTTACAAAATGATTATCATAAAAATCCAGATAGATATCTTTTATAATCTGCATCATTTGCCTCCTATTCTGGAAGTTTACCATTGATAAAATCTGTTATATCTGCAAGCTTCTGACTTATCGTTTTATCTAAGACAATGATAGATCCTTTTATATTGTCTTTAGACGATGTCCCATCATCATTGATTTCTGAATATGTAAAGGTCAATCTCTCACCCTCACCTGTAGTATGATGCATAAAACTCGTCACTCTCTTTATCATATTCTAATTCCTCCTTATAGCACAAAATTGGCTCTATTTCTTTTTCCCTGTCACCTGCGTACAGGCTTTCTATCCTGTCTATACTTTCTTTTTCCGGTACATCGCTTTCTAACCTAAGGCCACCAAATCCTTTCTGTTTTCCTAAAATCTCCCAGGCGAACTTGAGATTACGTTCTCCTTTCACAACAAAATAACCTGAGTTAATTTCTGAAACATACAATTCTCCTTTCCCGTATTTTGTAAGTTTCACAATAGGCTCTTGCTCAATCGTCTCCTCAAAAACAGGGTCTATACTTATATAGCAATCTCCATTTTCATCTGTACATCCAGTCCCGCAATCCCCAAACATAGGGCTTGCCATCTCATAGCAATATAATTTCTTTTGACTGAAATTTTTTGTATCTGCAATCCTGGATTTTGTACCAAAACAAGATATATTTCCAAATGAATATATATCACCTGCCGCTGATATCTTAAGAGGCCTTATTGAGGGCATCCATACATCTTCACCATCTTGAGAGCCTAACCATAAATTGTCGCCTAAGTACCATGCATAGTATTTATAATCTGCATCCTCAATTGACGAAAACATATTCTTTGCAAGTTGCATTCCAAGAACAAATTTAGGTGCAAACGCATAAACTATCCCACCATTTGTAACTTTAAAATTGCTTCCTACACTCATTTCACCGCCTTTTATATTAGCGTATTTTGTTTCCATGCTGCCGTCTTCCAAAATTTTAAAATTTTGGTTGGCGGTAACCGCCCCGTTGAGGTTAATCTTATCTGCTTTTATGGATACAGCTTCAGCAGACTGGTTAATGGTCGAGATTATCTGCGTACCATTTACTTTTTTTGCCACTTCTGAATTTATATTATCTGCGGTAACTTTGATGGAAGACTTTAGGGATTCTTCAGCGCCCTTCGCCCTATTAACTTCAGTAGTTACAGCATCCGAAGTTACTTTTATAGAGGATTTTAAAGTTTCCTCGGCTCCTTTTGCTCTACTGACTTCTGCCGTGACTGCATCTGAAGTTACTTTAAGTGACGACCTTAAAGTTTCTTCACTTCCTTTCGCCCTGGTGACCTCCGCGCTGATCGCATCAGTATTAACTTTAAACTGAGACTGCAGCTTGCCTTTATATGCTTCACTGATTGCATCCTCTTCCACGGATCCTATTTTAATATTCACTCCGTTTGTATCTGCTGACATGACAATATTCCCTTTTTTATCAAGGACCTTGAATACGCCATTTACATTATTGGCGCCTCCTAATGTCAGTGTTCCGCCTCTGATCCGGTCTGCCAGCATATAGCCCGTGGCTATGATGTCTGCTACTGCCCCCTTTGCAGTGATTGCTGTTGTCCAGTCCCATTCTCGGCCGTCTGTCGTCCTCTTGTCCGCAATCTGCAGCCCCAGGCTCCCTATACACAAAGCACCATAATTGTCACTTTCTGTGTCTGTATCCTCAAATAAGATGGCTCTTACATCCTGCTTCTGAGCCACGTTTTTTTGGTACTTTAATTGTGCGTTGAAGAGATTAAGTACTCCTTTAACCTTGTCCGCCATAAGTGTACCGTTCCCAGTATCTATGGTTCCGGTGACAGCCTTATAAATCTCTGTCAGGCTGTCAGAAACATCCCATACAGCATCACCCAGTTTCAATTCCAGAATCCTCTCTGAGACGCAATCATATCTAATTCCTACACACCTGGTCTGTGTAGTGATACCCAGTCTCTTATTGGTGCAGGCCACTGTATCACCCAGGGATATCTCCACCAGGTCTTTGATGTCCTTATACTCTTCTGTCTGGGCTATATCCGCAATTGTGACCTTATAGGCTACCTGCGGCACGTCTATCCCTTTTTTAAACTCTTCTGCCGCCAATTCCCTCAGTTTTGCCTGAAGCTCTGGCAAAGTATTAAATACAAGATCATCCTCATCAGGTTCACCCTGCATATCTTCTTTGAGCTTGATGTGTTCATATTTTACAATACGGTGATGGATATAAGGATAATTGTGAATTTTAGGCGAGTCCACATAATAAGGATTACTGCACATCCTCCCGTTGTAGGCAACAGGCACGATCCTTGTTATGACGTCCTCTTTATCTGCCCTTTCTTCCACTCCGGTCAAATTATAGCCAAATGCTGCCCTGGCTCCATAATCCCCTCCAATGTGGTTGTTAATTATGATCTGATAATTATTGTATAAAATCTCACCGCCCCAGCGTTTCAGGAATGCGTTGTCATCATCACCGCTTATAGCCTCTATCAGGTTTTTGTTGATGTAGTAAGCAGTACTTACGGTACCTATATCTGTCTTTCCACTATACCTGCTGCCGCTGCACATGATATCCAGTGCCTGCTGCCCATTTTTATCTGTTGGCCTGGAATCAGGTATAAAACAATCCTGTGCCGCATCCAGGAATACCGGTCTTGCATAAGCGTGGATGGTGTAGAAATCTTTTGCGGTGTTGTAAACCCTGAAGAGCTGCTCCTGCTCAATCCCTCTTATCCCGGCCGGTGCCTTGATTACCGAATCTATCATTAGCAGCCTTATGACATCCTCAGTTATCACATGCTCTAGCTCTAGCTCCCACTCTGCATTGATTTTGCATGTAAACTCACATAATATTGGCTGAAGGACATAATCTCCGTTCCGGCTGTAATCTGTATTACCCGCTTTATATATCTGTATCATAAGCGCCTCCACATCGGCTGTACCGTTACTTTAAATCCGCTGGTAGCTGTTACGGTATTCTCTCCCTGGATCAGCCACAACCCCTCATAATCTCCCGTCACGTCTGCATTATGAATGGTACCGTCCTCCCGGTAAGCTACCATCCTATCAGTATCAATGGTCAGAATCTGACCAACATTGCATACCATAGTATTTTTATTGACCGTCAACGTACATTGGCCCTCTCCAGATATATGATAGACCGGATGTGCTGCTGCATACTCATTCACCAAGGTTCCTATTGGTATATCTATGTCTCCCGAATCAAGATACACGTATGGCTCGCATACAAATGTAGCTGCGAAAGTCCCAAACTTTCCAAGCTGCCGCTCACATTCCTTTGCTTTTACATATTTAACCTTATAATAATAGCCAGGGTCATCCGCAAACTTTAATCTGCCCTGTCCCTGGCTATGCAGCCACTTTTTTACTTCCCTTAGGCGTTCCGCCCAAAGGCTTCTTTTTTCGTAAAATCCCATCAGGATTTCTATTTCTATATCTTTGTATTTACCGGTCCTCACAGTTAAACTGCCGTCCCTGCCCTCCACGCTGTACGTTTCTATTTTTTCTTCGGGTATGGGAATATTCGGGCGCTGTGTTATCCGTACTCCCATACTCCGGCCTGTCCGCTCATTATACTGCATATCGTACATTTTGGATTCCTCCTTTTATGGCAAGTTTCCTGCCCTGCGCTCTGGACAGTCCTTCCATTGCTATCTCTGCAATTTCAGTCCTGTCATAGATCCCGTTGTTATATATCGGCATCTCAATGATAATCCTTTCAGCCCCCATAGAGGCACCTGCTGCCGTTCCGGATCCTGTCCCTGGCTTCAGGCGGCTGTAATCCATTGTCTTCTTTATCATGCCGTTGACATCTGCTATTTTATCTTCATAACCTACTCCAAAGCCTTCCGCAGTATACTCGCCTATTTCCGCAAAAACCCCGGAAGGAGAATGTATTTTCAGGCTCGATCTGGCCTGATTGACTGCCGATGCACACATATTCGCCACAGCACTGACCACAGCAGATCTGCCTGCACTTATACCATTCGCAAGGCCATACGCTACGTTTAGGCCATCGCTATACAAGCTCGGTACCCTGACATTATTGTAGGCAGTTATTCCTAAATTCTTTGCTGCTGTGGCAACCGTTGTCCTTCCTCTGTTCATTCCTGTCACAAGGCCGGAAGGTACCTGCATACCATATACGGCATACCTAAGTGGATTCATACCTGTACTTGCTGCGGTCTGTGTCTGAGTAGCCAGAATCTGCATAGCTGATGTCACATTGCTTCTCCCGGCATTAATACCTTGTGCCATACCCAGAGTTACATTACGTCCGCTGCTTGCAAAATTCGATGCCCTGAGTCCAGATGATGCACTCCTTATGATCTCATTCAGGATCTGCTGTACAGTATTGGATACGTTTCCTTTTGACTGCTTAAGGCCGTTCACAAGACCTTCATTCATGTTCCGGCCTATTTCTTCTGTCTTCCATGAAGGGGAATGTGTTCCTGCCCCGGTCTTTGCCCCATCTACAGCTGCTTGTCCTACATCATCGCCAGCTGCTTTTACCTCTACCTGTCCGCCCTGAAGTTTCTCAGTCAATCCTGCAATGGTATTTACACCTACCTCCTGCATTGCAGCTTTAACTTTATCCTTACCGCCTGAAATAGCTGTTGTAACCCCGTCCATCATACCGCTGATGTTTTCTTGTACACCGTCTTTGATGTCCAGGGATTCCTCCCACATGGATGATGCCTTTTGCAGCTCATCATCTGACATGCGCGCGAAAGCCGCTACATAATTAGCCCCTTCCGGTCCCATCTCTGCCAGATGCTGTAATAGTCCTTCATTGATGCCTCTTTGTGATAATACATTCAGGTTATCTGCCCAGTTTGTTACCCCGTCGATCTGGCTCTGCATGTTATGCAGGAGGTCATAGGTGGATATCTCAGTGCCTGCGCTGAATTCCTCAAACATGTTCATCTGGGATTCCAGCGCTCCGGTGACGCTCTCCTTTAGGGAAGTGTAAGTCTCTGCTATCTGGCTTGCACTCTCCATGAGGGTTGTATTATTCTTCCCCTGTGCCTCTGTATTGGCATCCGTTGCCGTGGTATTGGCATTGACCTGTCCGGTCACTTCATCCCAAGATACCCCTGCCTCTTCCAGATATTTCTTGACCGCCGCTTCCTCTGCTGCCAGTTCCTTTTTAGCATCCTCGTTTGCTTTTACCGCATCCGTATTATCTTCTTGCTGTTCTGTCAGCAGCTTATACTCCTCACGTTCATCCTTTTTCCCTGATATCAATGCCGTGATACCTGTTACATCTTTCAGCATCAGGTCATTCTCTTCTTCCAAAAGAGTGTTTCTACGTTCTGATATATCTGCACCGCTGTTCTGTAACTTTATCGACTCTATTTCAAGTTCTGTTTTTTTCTTGATCAACTGTATGGCATATTCCTGCGCCGCCTGCTGTGCAATCTGCTTCTGGCTGGCCTCGATGTTCTTGTACATCTCTTCTGTGGTCATATTGAGCTTTCCGGCCTGTTCGTCATAAGCCAGGCTTAAGCCCGGCACAATACTGTTTAGCTCGGCTATGTAACCATACATAACGTCCATTTCTGAACTGCTCAGTTGTGTCTTCCCGGCTAACCCTGATATCCTCTCAGCAAGGATACCCGCATACTGCCCTTGAGCTTCCATTTGTGCCGTACTGTCAGAGTAAGAAGCGATCGTCTTATCTACAGACTCTGTGACTTCGTTTGCTGATGCTACTACTCTTTTATTTTCCTCCACCAGCATTTCAACTTCTGCCGATGCTTCCCCGGCATTATTTGCATAGGTGATGATGGCCGCTCCTGCAGCTATCACGGCAGTTACAATCTTGATCACAGGGTTTGCCCCTAATACGGCATTAAATATCGTTTGTGCTGTTGTTGCTCCCTCTGTGGCAGCTGAGAATGCGGTCACTGTAGCCGTTATGGTCTTATAGGCCACAAAAGCCGTGCCTACTCCTGTCACTGCCGGTATAAGGAGGTCTATATTATCAATCACAGTTGATATACCATCGACTACCTTTGGCAGTACATTCTCCACGATCGGCTCTGATATCTCAGACTTAAATTTCCTTCCCAGTTCTTCCAGGGAGTTTGTTACAGAATCATACTTAATACTTTTCAGGCGGTCCATTGCGTTGTAGGAAGAGGATATCCCTCCCTCAACACTGGTAAGCGCACGGATCCCTTTCTCTCCCAGGTCTTCCCACATGGTACCAAAAAGATCTACTCCTGCCTGATTTCTCTTTACATCATCATCCAGGCTGAATAATGACTTTACGATGATCTCGGTCGCCTGCCTTGCGCTTTCCCCGCCTGCCGCAAACTGTGCACGCATCTTGTCCGCATTCAGGCCCAGGAGCTGATAGCCTTCCGTTGTAGTAGTTGCTGTATCTTTTGCCCGGATCGTAAACTCTTTGTAGGCATCTCCCAGCTTATCTACTGAGAATGTCCCTGCTTCTGCCCCATTTTTCAGACTGTTAAAGAAATCATCTGCACTTCTTCCGGCGCCGGCGTAATAGGAGCTATATTCGTTTATAGTGTCCAACAGGTCATCATTTTTATTAAGGCCCTGCTGTGCACCCTGGACAATCAGGTTATAAGCCTGCTTTGAGTCTATCCCAAAATTCTGCATCAGCGATTTTACAGCGCGCAGCTGTTCCTGATAATCCATGTCAAATGTATCCCGCAGAGCGATCGCGCTTTCCGTTATTTCCTGCAGGTTGGATGCATCCATATCCCCCAGTGTCTGCCTGATCCGCTCCATCACATCAGCAACATCATCATAAGATTCCCCATAATTGTTGTTATAGGCATCCTTTAAGACGCTGTTCATTTTCTGCATTTCCGCTGCTCCAGCTCCCGTGCTGGCTTTCAGTTGGTTTGATGCATCCTGAAGCTCTAATGTTGAGCTTACTGCTCCTGTCAATGAATCCTTTAAGATATCTGCCGCGCTGCTTATCGCTTTATCTCTTAATACCTCTGTCCATTTCCTTGAGACTTCTGTCGCTTCCTGGGTGGCTTTTCCAAACTTATCTATGCTTGTGGCACATTTATCCGTGGCATTCTCTGCCTCTTCCATATAGGCAGCATTCTCATTCAGCGCCTTTGTTGCTTTTACAGTCTGTGCCTGTGCTGTGTTCAGCTTCGCCTGCCAGTCTTTCACCCGGTTCCCCGCGGTCTGGTAATTCTTCTCCCCCTTTTCTATTTCCCGGTTAAGTTCTTCTACCGCCTTCTCCTGCTTTGCAATATCCACAGGTGCCGAACTGCTGCTCTGCCTCATCTGGTCAAGCTCTGCTGTTGCAGCTGTTAATTTCTGTTTTAAGGCATCCAGACCATTTCCAACATTTTTGTAAGCCTGTTCCGCATTGTCCAGCCCTTTTCTTACTTCTTTTTCTTTGTTGTTCTGTTCTTCCAGGATCTTTGTAAGTACAGAATGTTTTTTCTGCAGGCTTTCCAGCGAATTCGCCTGTCCTTCTGTCTGGGCCTTCACAAGGCCCATCTCCGTCTTTAATGCCGTCAGTGATTTATTACAGGCGGTCACCCCCGCCTTAAAATCTTTTTCCCCGTCCAGTTCTATGGTTGCCCCAATGCTTTCAGCTATCGTTATCACCTGCCCAATAAAAAAGGCACCCTTCACGGGTGCCTAAAGAAAAAGAGATGTGCCCACAAGCACATCTCCATTTACATTTCTAATTTTAATTTTAACTATCTTCGTCTCCGGCTCCATCTGTCAGCGCCTTTACAGGTTCCGATAAAGACAGACCAGCCGATCACTGCCACTCCTGTCAGTACCATATATGACTTGATTACACCCGGTACCCAGATCAGTATACAGATAAATATAAGCAGCCATACAGACAGCAGCTTATTCCTTTTGATGAAATTTATTATAAACCATAAAGCCTTCTTCATGCTATCACATCCTTTGCCTATAATATACCATTATTTCCAGGGTTTTTCAATGGTTTTAGAGGTCCATCAATGAATCATTCTGCGGCTGCTGCCTTTTATATATCCCCTTCGACATAATAAAATTATGATGCTCCTTATATGCTTCATAAAGTTCTGCCCACTTTT
Organism: Murimonas intestini; assembly: GCF_024622195.1. Taxonomy (NCBI): domain Bacteria; kingdom Bacillati; phylum Bacillota; class Clostridia; order Lachnospirales; family Lachnospiraceae; genus Murimonas; species Murimonas intestini. The sequence goes on along the minus strand of NZ_JANKBI010000015.1, from coordinate 85,013 downwards.
TAAATGACATGTGAGCGATTTCCATTTCTTTATATCCGATCTGCATCCCAATAAACACAAGCCACGCAAAGTCTATTGTCTGGTCTGTTTCTTCTAATTCGTCCCCTGCGTGGCCTTCCCGTTTTTTCCCTCAAAGCATTCTGCAAATGCTTCATGTACGATCTTTGAAATTTCTGTATAACTTTTATCTACCTTCCGCAGCAGTCCTTCTCTGGACAGTGTTTTCCCATCTGCTGCCCCTCCCTTTATCTCAAGGCCTTCCCTGACCATAAGGTAAAGTCCTTTATTGATTGCTTTGGTATCTGGTATCCCAATATTTGCTTTCCTTTTTCCCTCCTTGTCACGTATGTATTCCCCCTCTGCATCCTTCAAATACTCGATACCCAGCAGCTTATTTTCAAAATCTGCCACACTGCCGAATTCTTCCTGCAGCTGTTCCAGCACCAGAAGGTCACACTTTATGGGATACTTCTCCCCTGACAGTTCTATTTCTTTCAGTTCTTCAAATATCATCTCACGTCCTCCTTACTCACCTGTTGGTGCCGGTGTTGTCATTCCCGCCTTTTCTTTCAGCCATTCGTTAGCCTCTGTTGGAGTTTCAAATAATTTACGTTCCTGCCAGTCATCCAGATCTGTTGTGACAGCTTTCCCTGCCAGTGATGGTGTCTGGTATTCAATGTTGTCGCCTTTCGTTTTAAATGTCTCCGCATTCTCAGAGAATTTAACTTTATGCATCCAGATCGCTACATATTTCCTTTCCCCGTCCACAACCTCCGTCACGTAAAACCCCATCCCCACAAACGGAGCGGCGTCCTTCCCTTTGTACCCTACCTGCTTTTTGTCTTCCGAGACCGTATGGCCGAACAGAAGAGTATGTGCTTCCACTGGGAGGGTGGATGTATTTAAAGTGACATCCGCATATTTGAACTCCTTGTCCGTCTCTGCCATCATGTCATCTGCGTAAAGGGAACCTTCCGCGTACTGTGGTGATATTTCAATCTGTATCGCCTTTCCGCATACAAATCCTCCTGAATAAGTGTTATCTGCTACATTTAAGCTTGCAATCGTTGGTTTTGCTAATCCGATAAATGCCATATGTCTTTATTCCTCCTATTTCATTATCTTTCTGATATCTTCACTACATTGTTTTTCCATTGCCGCCAGTGCCGGACCCTTTATCGCATTCACTGCCGGCCTGACTGTCGGGTGCTTCCTCCTGAAGGAAGATCCGCTTTCCACTGACCTCATAAGCATACTGTTCGGCACCCCTTTGGGGTATTTTCTAGTTGGCACTGACCCATACCCGTCCCACCCAATTTTTGTTGATGTGACCCCTTTCATGAATTCCTGTATGGGGGCTATACCCATGCTGTCTATTAAATCACCTTTCTGTTTCCTTGAGACGCCCGTGAGTGGTGCATTCTCAGTGCCAACAGGCGGAAGCCCGTTCTCTCCCTCCTGCACCGGCAGCATCTTTAAAGCATCCTTTATGGCATCGGCCACAACTTCAGCTCCTTTATAGACCGTCCGGTTTGTGATCTCCTGTGAATTTGCTGCCAGATCATTCAATTTCTTGATCATGGCATCCAGCCCTGGTGACGCCTTTATCTTCGCCATATCATACCTCCCATACCCACTCATGATGGATCAGGCCCGTTTCATCTTCGTATTGGGAGGAATTGAACCGGTACGGGATCCCGTACTCTGTTAACGCCTTCTGTATCCGGTCAAAAACCGGGTCGAAGTCATCCGGTGTATAATAATCCACTGTCCCGGTTATAACCTGTTCAACCTTCCGGTCATCTGCATGGATGCTGTCCCCTTCCCCGTCTTCGGCCCAGATAATGTACCTGTCTGCTTCCCCTGTCTTTGTATAATGGTAGGTTTCCTTCGTGACCGTCAGCAGCGCATCACGTATGGCCTTCAATTTCTCCATATACCTCACCTATCCTTTCCAGCGACAGGATACTAATTCTTATCCCGTTCTCATCCTCTCCATGCTGTACAAAAGTGATCCGGCACTGCATCCCATCTTCCATGACTGCGACATCCTTTGCACGGATGCTGCGGTCCTGCTGTATATGGATGACCTCATCCACTTTTTCTTTTACTGCTGCCGCATTGTAGTGCCTGGTCAATCCAATTTTCTCATATCCAAAATAATATGATTCTTTATAAGCAAGCTTGTCTTTTGGTTTGTTCCCAGGCTCTGCTGCATTTTCTACCCCGTATATTTTCACGATACCGTCATCAAATGTCATGCTCCACCTGCTTTCTGCGAGAAGAGGATATTATTTAATTCATAGCGCAGGAATCGCGGCATACCTGTGTCTTTTCCTGCCCGCTTCCGGTACAGGTAGGCCGCATAATGGATGACAGACATCTGTACATCAATATCTGGTGTGATCTCTATCCCTTCCCTCCTGATCAGCTGTTCTGACAGTTTCAGCAGCTGTCTCAGGTAATCGTCATTGCTGCTGGTCAACATCTGTAGGTCCTTCTTCAATATAGACAGCCTTGTCTCCTCATCCATTTTCCTACCCCTTATTCTGTTGGTGCCTCAGGTGCCTTCTGTCCCGCGAATGTGATCCCTGATGTTGTGGGTGCCTTTGATGCATTATATAACGCAAACCCCTCCGGGATTGCCGGTATCCCGTCGTAACGTGCCGTCCCTTTGAATAATGTCTGGTCCTCTATGAATCTTGCATGCTCAGACTGTGAAATATGTGTCCCGGCCCTTTCCACCAGAAGGTATAATCCCATGTATCCAAATACGATGTCCCCTTCCGGGATGAAGTTAAGCTCTACGATGTCCCCTCCAACGACCGGCATGGTATTGTTCATCCCTGCCACGATTGCGGCATTCATGTTGGCCCCGATACTCTCTGCCAGCAGGTGCATATGGGTCTTTTTTGACATCAGCCATACCACACTTTCATTCGCATAGTCAGTGTCGATAGCCCCTGTCTTCTCCACGATCTCTTTAAACAGTTTTGCACCTGCCGGGTTCGTCCCGGTTATGATATTAGTCCCTGCCAGGTCCTTCCAGTCCCGCCCTGTGGCCGGGTAATTATCCGGCTTCGCTGCCTGCGCCAACCTTGTCACAATCCCAAGCGGCATCTTGTTGCCGGTGCCGTATACGATCGCTTTATCAAGGGCCTTTGCGATTGCTGTCCCAAGCGCGTTAAGGATCTCGCTCGTCAGGTTGACATCATTATCCTCAATGATAGCATTGCAGACAGCAAAATACCCACCTACTTTATAGCCGTCCACTTCCAGGCTGTTGAAACCCAAGTCCAGTTCATTCAGAGCGGCACACATCTCAGTCCATACCGCTTCAGGGATGCTCCCCATGATGACCTGCCTGGCTGTGCCGGCTACCGGCCTGTGGCTGACATATTTAAGCAGTTTTGAGCTTCTCTCCACGATCTCCTTTAACAGCTCCAGCATGACTTCTGGTATGATCAAACCGCTATTCGTCAGCGCCCTCTTTTCCTTGATGCATGTTCTGACCTCACCCAGGAAGTTCTTCACATCCTCGCGCTGGAAGAACGCATCCCTCTCCTGTATTCCCATACCAAAGAATTTCTTTCTTGTCTCCATTTTGTTTCCTCCATTCCTTTCATTTGTCTCTGTTGATGGTCCTGCTGCCGGTGCCGGTTTCGGCTTCTCTCTCTCTTCCTCTTCTTTGATCTCTGCTTCAATGCCTTCGATCTCTTTTTCCAGGTTCTTTTTATCCTGTTCAAACTGATCCTTTTCTTGTGCGAACTCCTCCACCTGGTCCTCAATCTCTTTCCGGTCCTCCGATGGTGTGTCCTCTGTCATCTCTGCGATCGCGTCTTCAAATTCCTTTTCCCTTCTCTGGTATTCGGCATCCTTTCCCCTTAAGGTCTCCAAGGTCCTTTTCTTTGTATCTAACTTGCTTCTGAGCAATAATGTTTTAAGAGCCATTCCCTTCATCTCCTAACTTTCTAAGTATTTTTGATTTCCATGCTTCATGTTCTCTCTGCTTCATTGTCTGCAGCTGCTGTTTTCTTGCTGTTACCCCAGTCTCTTCATATGCCGGGAATGTCACCACGGACACTTCATACAGTTTCACCTTCTTGATCGTCCAGTGTACCTCTGCCCCGCGGTCCTCGAATTCTTCATCCAGGATGTCGAATCCAAAGCTGCACTGGTCTACATCCCCACGTTTCACCCGTTCATACAGATTCACCGCGTCCTGGTCATTGGGGTTGATCTTTACTTCCCCCCATAGCCCCCGGCTGTCTGTCTTAAGCGTCAGCGTCCCTGCTTTGTTCCGTCCCAGCACAAGCCTGGTCTCGTGATCGATCAGGCACCGGATATCGTCCGAAAGCGCCCCGTCAAATGCTGAATCCGCAACGCTTTCCGTTGCCCCCGGCCATATTTCATAATTGGAATTAAAGACAGAAAAATATCCGCTGATATAAAGATCACCGGATTCTTCTGCCCTGGTCTCAAATTTTGAGGATATGCTCCGTAACTGCCGGATGTTCCTGTCTGCCATTAATCTTCACCCCCTTTGTCCAATTTTTTCTGATCCCCGATCATCCCACGCGGGATATAGTTTTCCAGGATTATAAGGTCATCCAGTCCCTCCATCGGTGAAAGCCCTATCCAGTCCCTGACCTCATTCCCGGTCATGATACCGCGGATATACTGGTCATCCCCTACTTGCGCCAGTTCCTTGATGTCATAGGCATATAAGGACCGGACATTAAACCGGAAATACCAATCAGGGCTTAACAGGAGTTTCCTGGTGAGTTCCTGCTCTATGGCGTTGCATATGGTCCCGATCCTGGTCTTGATGAAATTATTCCATTCATCTTTATCGAATTCACCCGCCCCTACCACAAAAGCCGGCACCCCCAGGATCGCAGCCACTGTCTTTTTATCCAGCGTCACCGACTCAGACAGGGCAATATCCTGCAGTGACAGCGGCCTGACCTCCTGCACCTCAAACTGGTCTGCCGGGATCATCCAGGGTTCCCCTGCTTCGCTTGTCTCTATGTACTGCTTAAGCAGCTTCCCTCTGCCTTCCTTACTCGCAAACTCTTCGGTCAGCCCGTCAACCTTGACAATGATAGACGGCTTCCATTTGCTTTCCATAAAACCTTTTTCCGTGGCCGCTGCCTGCTTCAGATTGTGTGCAACGTCTTTTAATGTGGTCTTGTACCCTGTTCCCTTCCACGGATAATCTGGATCCGGGTTGATGACAAAATGGAGAAGGTTATCCGGGTTTAAATACTTCCCTTCATATCCGATCAGGTACCCGTAACCGTCTTCCAGATAGGATACCGCCCCCATCCGCAGCGGGATCATGTTCATCAGCAGGCCGTTCTGCGTCTCCGGGTATACGACCGCATTCCCGTCACCTTCCAGGAGCAGGTTCCGTACCACTGCTGAAATGAATGTCTTTCTTGTCATCCATTTGTTTGGTGTGATGTCCACTTTTTTGGATAGCTCATTTCTGATCCTGACATCTCCCTTATCCGTGTTTGACATGAGGTGGATGGTCATACTTGAGATCAGATCTGCGATCTTCCCGACTGCCGCCTGTATCTCCGGATTTTGTGACAGTCTCGTATATCCTGAACAGCATAGTGTTTCATAGGCGTCCATCGTACACAGGAACTTTTCAGGCTCCGCCCTTGTCTTGATGCTCCTGGCTACGTCTTTCTTCTTTTTACTCATGCTTCCTCCTAACCCAGCCAGTCTGATGCATTCTGGCTCTTTTCTATATCAATCAGCATCTGTTTTGCCGCAATGATATCCGCGTCAAACAAATCTATCCTGTAATTTGGCTGCACCTTCTCAAACCGCACGAAATCGTCCGAATCTTCGATCGCCTTTACATTGCTGATGCAGTACTCATATGCTTTGTTATGCAGATAATAAAACTTCCCTTCTGTGAATTTATTCTCCACTTCCCGGAACGCCTCTGTCTTTTCCACATACCGCTGTGACTGGTCCCGCATCTTGAAGCCCGCCTTCTTCATCTTCATAACGAACTCCCTTGAATACCTGCGGTCATATCCGACCCACTTAATCTTAAACCCCATCTTCTTCATGGCTATGTACCATTTGACAGGCTCCTCATACTCGATCACTGCTGAGTTGCACATGGTCAGCCAGCCCATCTCCTCCCACCAGAATACCGGTATGTTATCTTCATCCGCCTTTTGGTGGGCAACCGCGATCGGGATAAATGCATGTGTGATTGCAATATCTACATCCTTATACCTGCCATGCAGCGCCGTCCCTGTGAGGTCCCCCATCTTCGATAGATCGGCTCCCCCGTACCATTTGATTGGCAGCTTTGCCAGTTCCTCAATCGTCCAGTTATATTTTTCATCCGATGCCTGCACCACTGCCATGTCAAAATAAGTGTTCATCGCGCTCATGAAGACATTTAGTGATTTAGCAAGGAAGTCTTTGCGCTGCTGTGGGTCATTCTGTGCCTGTATAGAATCGTTCAGTATTTCTTCTGGCCTTATGGACTCCCCGTATGCTGGGTTAGCCATTTCATGGGTAGCCGGGTTCGTGTAATCGATCTGCTCGCTCCCGTCTTCTGCCTTTACAGGATCGGCTTCCCGGATGAATATAAAGTACTGTTCATCCTCGATTTCCCCATCCAATACCCTCTTGCAGTACTTCACCTTCTGTGCAAGGAACCCATTCGGGTCATCCCCGGCAGTTGATATCCCTATCATCAATTTGTTTGTATAGGCTTTCATGGCATCCTTAAAGAGGGTATACTGCTTTGGTTTCTTAAACGCGTGTATCTCATCTGCTATGGCAATGTTGCAGTTAAAGGAGTCCTGCACATCCGGGTTTGCTGCCAACGCATTAATTTCCATCATTCCCCCGCTTATCTCCGCTTTTATGGAATGTTCATTATTATTGTCAATGATATGGAAATGTCCGCCTTCCTCATCCTCTTCCCCCATATTTCGGATGTTGTATTTCAGAAAGTCGAATGTCTCCATTGTCTGCTTAAGTGCTGCCGCCACCACATAGATCTTTGACCCTGACATCCGGTAAAGCAGTCCCAGTGCATAGGCCAGCGCCCCGGCAAATGACGTCTTTACATTTTTTCTGGGTATAAAGATCAGGCATTCATGGAACCTGTTTATTTTCGTTCCTTTTAGCTTAAATCCTAAAAGGTTATAGATAATGAACTTATGGAAGGACATTAAAAAGAACGGGGTCCCTCTTAAGCTTTCCCCGTCCCGTGTCTCACCCTGCTGGTGACATATGGTATTTTCTATGATAGATATAACAAAGTCTGCATCTCCTGGAATGAATTCATATTTTGGGTTTTCTAAATCTTTCAAGAACCTTTTACATGCTTTTATGCAGTACTCATTCGCAAGCTTCTCCCCGGCTATAATGTCAGAGACATACTGCATGACATCCTCTGCATATTTCCCTTTAAGTTCCACTCATCTTTGCCAGCGCTTCATCAAGAGCGCTCCCTTTCTTTCCGTCAAGTCCTTTTGCCTTAATGGCCTTAAGCCCCTTTGGTGTAAGCCCCAATATATTTTCCAGGTCTGCCAGTTCTTTGCGTAAAGTTTCCAGGGCCAGATACAGCGCGGTCTTCCTTACATTAGTAGCCCCTGCTTTGTTTGTATACTCCTCTGTTATGATGCATCCATCCTCAACAAACTGCTTATTCAGGATTTCAAACTGTACCCTCAGTTCTGCATATCTCTGTACCGTTGGGTCAAATTCCTGCCTGAAAACTCCCAGTTCCTTCATGCTTTTTACTGTAGTGTCATATACCTTTTTCTTTTTCCCTGTATAGGTTTTCGCTGCTATATCCTCACCCTCTTTCTGCTGCATCCCCCTTTTTTATTTTTTAGCCGGAGTTGGAAACACCTACCCTGGCCAGTAGAAAATTTTTAGAAATGTTTTTTTCAACCCAGGGGGGCTTTCCGTCTCCCTCTCCAGTCCACTCCCGGCTTTGTCCTCTGCTGCAGCTGCCTCCCCAGTCCTGTCAGCTCTCCTGTAGCCCTGTTCTCAAGCTTGTTATGTCCAGCCAGGCTTACAGATATGAGGTTCCAGTCACACCATGCATACTCTGGATAAATATCCGCAGGATAGATATGATGGACGGTGTTTGCCTCCTCCGCTTTCCCATACATCTTTGCCACCTGGCATTTGTATCCATCAAGCTTTAAGATATGCTCACGTTTCCTTTTCCATTTTCCTCCATAATAGTTAAACATGCATATCCCTCCACGCAAAAAGCGCCTGGTTTCCCAGACGCTTTCCTTTTATTCTACTGCTCATTATAAGTATATCAAAAATATAATGTGCACTTCCATGCACTCTTTTAGAAATTGAAATTTTTTAGCGCCCTTCCGTGTACTTTATGAATGCCACGCCAGCTGTAATCCATTCTTAAAGCTATCTCCTCCCACTTAAGCAAGTGTATGTACCTGTATCTAAGGACCAGCTTTTCTGTCTCATCCCCCATTTCTTCAATCTTATGTACTATCTCCCTGCGTAAATCTATACGCTGGTTCATCTGCTGCCGGAGTTCCTCCATCATTTCATCTACCTTTGCTGCATATCCTGACAGATCGCTGCACCCAGTACCATGCGGCATGCCATCCTGTGTAACACTGGGACACATCTTGTCCAGTCTCAACTGCTGTATTTCCTCTTCAATGGCCTTTTCTGCCCTGATGGCGTCACGATATCCATTCAGATATTCTTTCTTCTTTTCGTTTTCTTTTCTCATATCCTCTTTTTCTATCATTTCCGCCTCAGGCAGCTTTCCATCTGCTGCCGTACTCCTTTCCTTTTATGCTGTTATGCTGCCCTATTGTGCCGGATCCTCATGTCTTCCAGATCCTCACACAGGTAATATTCAATGGTTATTGCCGTGCTGGCGTGCCCCAGAAGCTTAGATACAAGCACGATATCCTTTGTTTTAAGATACAGACGGCTGGCAAAGGTCTTGCGGAACACATGCACTGTTGTTTTTAGATGTGCTCCCGCTCTTACTCCGATAGCCTTACAAATGTTCTCCATGCTGCCTTTTTTAACCCTTTTATATGGTGCACGTACCGAAACAAAGAGAGCCGTATCATTGCCTTTCCTAACCTCCAGATACCGGGCCAGTGATTTTTTTGCCCGAACATCCAGAAAGCCGGTCCTGTATGTGCAAGTCTTTTCGGCGTAAATTGAGACTGTACCCTCCTGAAGTTTGATGTCATTGACATTAAGCCCAACCAACTCGCTCACCCTCATGCCTGTGCTCAACAACAAATCTATGATAGCCCGCTCACGCTCATCTTTGCAGGCATCCCGCATGTCCTCCACCTCCATGTCAGTTAGCCGGTCCTTTTGCTTTTTATGGACTTTGACATACTCCAAATCTCTTGTTATATCTTCCGTAACATGACGCTTTTTATAAGCCCATTTATAGAAGCTGCAGAAGCCTCTCATAAGCGTGGACTTGTAGTTGTGCGCGATATGATCCCGGTACTGCCTGATAGCCAAGTAATCAATGATGTCCTGCGCTGTAATGGTATCATAGGTCTTCCCGGTCTCACGCAGCAGCATCCGTATCGAATCAGAATACTGCTTAATCGTGCTCTCCTTACGCCCCATAGCAAGGTAATCTATTGCAAACCGTTTAAGTATCCAATCGTTGTCTCGGACCTCTGTTGATGGCAAATACACGCTCTCAACGATATCGTAGTTATGCAGCTTAACAAGTAGTACCACTTTAAGCTGCTCTATCTGTGGCTGATCCAGTACTGGTTGCATCGCTGCAATAATATTATTAATAACGTCATCTTTCGTCATATCCTCACCCTCCATATTGCTTAAGGAGGATAATTATGTTATAATCCTCTTAAGCAGCAGCAGTGGAGTGTCCCGCCAAAGTACCTCCGCTGCTTTTTCTTTTTTTCATGGTTGCTCTCTCCCCGTTCTCTTTACTTTTTTATTTTCTGCTGCCATATCTTTTATGCATGTAATCAAGCTGGTCTATGATATCCTGCGGCAGTTTTTTCTTTGTTTCTACCGGTTCCTCTGGCAGAAATATTTTTTCTTCTGCCATTATCCTCTGTACTGTCCTGTATGATGTCTCGCATTCAGCGATTATTTCTTTTACACTCTTGTTTAACTTCAGCATAGAAATTATTTTATTCCTTTTCCCTGCATCCATCCTTTGACACATTCCTGCCATGTTGTTCCTCCTCTCTCGGTGTAAATTCTAAGCTTATAAAGGTTATTTCCCCTGACGTGTTACTGCTCACTTTCATTTCTGTTATGTCCATCTCTGACAGTATTTCTTCAAGCTTTTTCATCCTGAATATGTTTAAATCCATATATATCCTCCTTGCTTAGTCAGCTATATTTCAGTTTCAGTGTGTATCGTTACGCACTATTACGCAATAAATAATCATTCAATGCCTGTCTTACGACCCAGGAAATGGGCCTGTCCTCTCTCTGACAATAATCAATCACCCGCTTTAATTGCTCTGGCTCCATGCTTATATTTTGCCGGATATACTTCTCTTCTTTATCCTTTTTCGGTCTGGCCATACCTCATTCCCCCTTCCGGTGTGTAACGATACACAAAATTTTATTTATTTCAGTTTAGCATATTATCCAAACGCCACTTGCCCATTCCGTTGTATATAGACCTTTGGTGATGGTTCCCGTTTTCCAGCCTTCAGATAGCCACAGTTTGCATTCACCAGTGCTTCCGCCATGATCGGCACCACACTGTTTCCGATACGTTTCACCTGTTCAGATTTCGGGTATGGCTTCCAGGCATAATCTCGATCAATAATATAATCCGTTGGGAATCCCTGCATCAATTTTAACTCCTCTGGCTTCAGCATCCGAAGAAAAATGTCTTTGAGCATATACTTTTCCCCATTAATCTCCGTCACCACATTAACAAGTCCGAACCGGTCTTTTGTGGTGATTGTCCCAATTGGAGAACTTGGTGTCTGCCCGCATCCTGTCCCATAGTATTTGATCAGGAAGGCGGATATCAGGCCAAAGTGTCCCGGTGATGTAGTTATGGTATGCAACGGTTCATCGCACCCTTGTCCGATTCCTGTTTTATAAAACTTTGTAACGAACGCGGTGACGAGACCATACCTGTTACTGGTATCTATGGTCTTTATCGGCTCTGTGAGGAGCTGTCCCCTGGAATCCCCTTCCTTCTGCTCGCCGTGATACTGAATTAAAAACCCAACTTCCGACTTGTTGTTGACCATATACGGATGAGGATTGTTCACAACGTATTTCACATATCCGTTTGCTATCCTCTTCATAGTCGCATCAGCCAGCGGTTTCGGACGGTCGAATATGGATTTACCAATGTCTGACCAATCAATATAATCTCCGCATTCTTTCCATTGCTTCGGAACTCCATTTTTACTGTACGTTGGCTCTGGCCAGACAATCGCCTTACCGTCACGCCGGAAGATAGCATACCAACGTTTACGGGTAGTCGGCGCTCCATAATCTGCCGCAACCAACTCCTGGCTGTCGAAATCATATCCCAGTGATTTCATTGCCGCCACAAACTTTCGATAATCCTCGCCCTTCCTCTCCGGTATCGGCCGGCCGTTTTTGTCCAGCGGCCCCCACTGTTGAATTTCCTCCACATTTTCCATAATTATTACATCTGGAAGAATAGATTTTGCATGTTTGTATACTGCCCATGGAAGGATACGCAGTCCTGACTTTCTCGGCTGTCCTCCCTTGGCCTTACTATGGCTGGTGCAGTCCGGTGATGCCCACATAAGCGCCACGTGCCGGCCTGCTACATATTTCTGCAAATCAACCTTAAAGATATCCTCTGTCAAATGCAGCGTACTCGGATGATTGGTCTTGTGCATCCTGATAGCCTGCTCATCATGGTTGATTGCTATATCTACCTGACGTCCCAACGCCATTTCTATTCCCACACTGGCTCCACCTCCGCCAGCAAAACAGTCAATAATTAAGTCTTTCATTTTTTCAAAAGGAAGCTGTGTACACTGTCCGGCCGGAGCTTCCGCCTCCTTTCTTTTATTCAGCTAAATACTTATTTACTTTTCTAATTTTTATATCTCGTATGTAGTCACCAAAACTATCAAAGTATTCGCAAGCACCTTTTAGCCATATTAAATATTTTGCTTTGCTTGCTGTTTCGGCATCAATGAAATTCCCTTGCATATACTCTATTGACTTAGATTCATAATAGTAAGTGCTCATAATAACACCTCAATCAAATGTTAAATTAACGGTTCAAAGAACCTCTTATCTGCTCTGAAAGCGAAGTTTCCCGACCATAGATGTTCTCAATTTCTTCTACCGCCTGTTCAAGTAAACTGTTTGCGTGGTCAATATAATCAGAAAGTATTTTGGCAGATTTAGCTGCAACAGATTGGTAGTTCTGATTTTTAGACCATTCATAGGCTTGTTTTTCTTCTTCATTCATTCTCTCTGTCCTCCTAATCATTAAATTATTTAAGGATGAATCCATCCTCGCTTATATGTTCCGCGCAATCGGCTACACATTCTGTGCAGTCAGAATGGTATGAGCACTCCATAATACAATGTGTTTCCGTGCATTCTACAGTGCAATCTCCATTCTCATTAAGATAATTGCACTTAAAATTTTTACATCTTATTTCCGCGTCTCTCATCTTCTTCCTCCTCTAAATGCCGATATAGTTCAAAATCTTAATTTATTTGTAACCGACAGTGATATTGCTCCTATTTGTAGCAAACCTCCAACATTTTAAACATGTTCCACATCCCATACAATCTATAAGTTCTTCCAGGAGCATTGCTGATGGGCATGTTTCAGCATTTGCCATACTTTGTATAAATTTCTCCTTTTCATCTTCGCTATCAAAAATAATTTTCATGGTCATATCCTTTCTGGTCTTTATTTGAATTCTAATTCTGGTATTCTGGGAATCCAGAAAGTAATATTGTCATGGCTTCAATGGCTGTATCAAAATGTTTCCCGAGTTCTTTCGCATCCTCTTCGCCCTGCCTCACGTTTCTTCCGTTCCCAGCAAAAACCTGTTTTTGAAGAATTGGTTTTAATTGCTGCAATCCTGTAATGCTTTCTTCTAATTCCTCTTGCTTCACACCGATTTTTACAAATCCTTGCCCTATATTTTCAATCACTTCTATTCCTCCTCTTAATTTGTTAACTCTCTGTCATACATCCGCAACTCACGAGCAAAATCTTCGCAGGCTTGAATATATCCTTTTTGCTCTGCCGTTACCTCCGCAATCTGTTTGCTGTATTTTACAGTGGCTTCATGCTGCAATCTATCTGCAATCTCATTGGCTTTATTGCTCAGATTCATTCCGTTCTCCTTCCGAAAATGTTAATTTAGCAAGCCAATGTTTTTTTATCTTTTAATACAGGCATTGCTATTTTTCTATGACATCTCGGACAACCCACCGGAATAAGTTTTCCCCCTTCAAATTGATATCCAACGCCTACAGTAAAATAAAAATTACAATCGGGGCATTTTGTAACTACACTTGCCCCATTCATCCAAAAATATTTCTCACATTTTTCTCTTTTTGATAATTTGCTCATTTTCAGATCCCCCGTTAAATTTTTAATTGAGATAATCTCTCATTACATCTTCTACGCCTTCTCTGTCTCTTTATTATTTAAGGATGAATCCATCCTCACTAATATGTTCCGCGCAATCTGCTACACATTCTGTGCAGTCAGAATGGTATGAGCACTCCATAATACAATGTGTTTCCGCACATTCTACAGTGCAATCTCCATTCTCATTAAGATAATTGCACTTAAAATTTTTACATCTTATTTCCGCGTCTCTCATCTTCTTCCTCCTCTAAATGCCGTTATAGTTCAAAATCTTAAGTTACCAGCCATAATTTACCAGCTCTTCGATTTTATCTTCCATTACTTCTATTGCTGTTTCTATGGCTTCATAAACTTCTGGTTTTGCTTCTGTGAAACATGCCATCTCTTTCTTGAGTACTTCTTTTGCTTTAGTGATTTCATTTAAATGCGCCATATTCAACCTTCTTTCAATAAAACTTAAATCTTAATTTATTATGCTATATAATCCTCAAATCTCTTGCACGATCTCCATATGATCCGATTATTAACCCATCGTTGCATATCACGATAAATCTGTGCAGCATGCTTTTTGTCATATATCATCACATATGGGTCAAACCGTAGATCACGCAGTGTGTAAATCCTATATAGGTCCTGCTCTATTGTACTGTTAAAATTAACCAGTACATATACTACCTTTCTTGTCTCTGATTTTCTGCTATAACATTCCGAGAATCTTTTAAAATCCTCTGTCAAATCCTGATCAGGCTGATCCCATGCCAGATGCATCCTCCTGATCCGCATCCGGTTTAGCATTTCGATCCGTTCCGGTGTCGCCAACCTGACATCTATACCTTGCGTAAAGTCTATAATTGCCCTGGATTCTATAAGCTGCCCCAGAATATCCTCCCAGTCCCGGCACGCAAACGTATTCGGATCACACAGCATTATTTTCCCCTGTCCGTCCCAAAACTCACGGAGATTAGCTACCTTGTTACTGCATCTCCCCTCTTTCGCCGCTACATGGCAGAATTCACATCCACGCGGACAACCTCTTGTCAAAAATCCAAAAGCAGTATCAATAGTCAACTCTGGGTATAGACTGTAGTCTGGATAAATATGCTCAATCTCTGCTGGCAATAAGCTGTCTCGCTTTGCATAATAGATTTCTTTCCCATCTACCAGATCTATACAATATCCAGAACCACATTTAATTATTTCATCAGCATTTATACAATCCGTATAATCTGTGGTAAAAGAAAATACTTTGCTCATGTATACGCGATCCATGTGACCGGAAAACATTGGCTGATACCACTCAACTGTATCTCCTTGCCGCTTATGCCATGCTGACAATTTCATCAACGGCAAGTTGGGGAAGTGGTGTCCATCTATGTCTATTAATCCTATTTTCATATTTTTCAAAAGGTTCCGCATATGCTTTCCCGGCCGGGGAACGGCTCCTTTCTTTGATCGTTAAATCACAATTTTTGTAAACTGGGCATATTTAATTTCAAATTTCATATATTCCTCCCGGTCATGGATTCATCTAATCTAATATCCTGATCCTGAATGAAATCCAATAACCTCCTTAATTCGTTCTCTCCTAGCTGATATCCTTCATCCTGACATTCTGCCATAATCATTTTATTTAAGGTATCAGATATCTCGCATTCCGGTTTATTGTACAACCTCATATAATTTTTCCACATTTTATCCCTACTTGTTTATTTTCTTTGCCCTGATTCTACATTCTCTATATAGATCCTTCCACTCTACTTTATTTAATTTTCTTTTATAGCATAAATATCTTAAGAACTTTTTCTTAAAATTTTGCAAATCATTTTCAGCTTTTTCTCCCTTGTACCCAAGTGTTACCGCTACCCATAATGATGGGCTTATGGTTCCCATCCATCTATGCAGCCTGTTTTTGCATACGCAGTATGGTAATCGGGGTTTTGTTTTTTCCATATACTCTGCATAAAAAACTTTTTTGTTTCTTTTTTTAAGCTTCATCGATTGCACCCCCATTTAGCATTCTTCTTCTGATTTCGTTTCCAAGTCCTTTCCGGGCGCACGTGCGGGTGTGCGCCCTTATAACTGGCTTACAATAGTTACAACGTGATATATTTGCATCCCTGTGGGTAGGTGCCTATTGTTTATGAAATCAGGCTATCCCAAAAGTTTTGTACCGTATCCTCGTAAAAATCAGATACGTCATCCTCGCTATATCCCTCTTTACGCAAGTAGGATATTCCATCACTTGTGTGATGCTCAATCTTTTCAGCCAGATCATAATTAATCTTTGATACTGGCTCGTTATGCATCGGCACAACAACAAGATGATCGTTACCATTACTATCCGTAAACCGATTAACTATCTTGCAGACATACAGTTCCCCTTTTTCGTATTTTTCTGCATCCCTAACGATGCAGAATCCGCATTTTACTTCATACCCGCCTTTGGTGTTTATGACTTTGGCAATTGTTAACATAGTTCTTTCCTCCTCTTTTTTCCCTTACCATTCATTGACGCAAGGGTATAATTGTTTGTCAGTTTCGATATTGTTATTTTTGCATGTGTCTGTATAATGAACATGCTTTTTTAAATAATCGTTTGTTGTCCTCATACACAATGTTGCTATGTATGATTTTTTCTTTTTCCAAGGCATGGACATCCATATGCCTGATTTATAGTACGCATTGATACAGCACTCCTGCGCTATATCATCTATAAAATCAGATGGGCGCATTCTCCATTTTTTTACCTGGTATGCGACCATATTGCGTATATGGCGTGTAATCATCGGCTGTGTAAGCTCTGTCCATGCATCTGAGGCTATGTTAATAGCCTTTACATGATACCCCGGGCATATATGGTCAACTCTTCCAGAAAGTAACCTCCACGCTGACACATGGGACACATGGTAGTTACCCATTATATAATCATAGTTCCGGCATCCCTGCGGGATGTCTAAAAGTGTCAGCCTCATCTTATGTCCCTCCTTATTTGTCAAATAAATTCGTTAAGACAGTGTTTTAAATAGTTACAAATAGTTACGTCCGATCAGCTCCATGAACTCTTCTCTTGTATGCGTCTTTTCAAATTCTTTCTGGCAGATTGCCTTTAATCTGTCAGATACTTCTGCATTAACATGCACGGCCTCCTGGCCGTATTGATGATGTCTATCAATGCATAAATTGGCTTTAAATCCATATGCTTCACTGATTTGGCGCTCTCCCGGCCCGAAGAAGATGTGATGGTTATGTACTCGTTTATAGCTGTAATCCCCCTCCAGCATGCATAAAAAACATTGTTTTTCAGTTTGATCCTGAATAATACTTTTTCCATGCTTTTTTATCTTCTTTTTTCGTTCTGGCTTTGGGAACATCAACCCGCTCGTTTCCATCTTTTTTTCTTCCTCTCTTTGGCAGCCTTCTCCTGCTGCCGGTCATAATCTGTCTCGTAATAGTACTCCTCGCTGTTTGTGTCATAATAAAAGTGGTATGTATTTCCGTCCTTTTCCATGCTCCCTACGTATATCCCGAGTGGAGGCTCCCCCGGCCTTACTGATCTGGCAGAGTTCCATGCCTCCTTAAGCACATCCGTTTTCATTAGATAGCGCCTTCTTCCTATCCTGTATTTCCTTCTGCATCCATAGCTTATATGGATGACATTTTGTATACTCAACGTGTACCAAGTGCGGTTGCATCTTCTCATTAACCTTCTGCCACAAATAACTGTTCTTTACCTGTTTCCCTGCTGTATTCCTCCATCCATTTGCCTGCCATCTTTGCGGCCATCCCTCATGAAGACTGTTCGAAATATGTATATTGTCCGTAAAGACTGTTATATCACTCGGTTTCTGAAAACGCTCCAAGGCCATCCATAGGGCTTCCAGAATCATTTGATTAGCCGTCCTGCCTTTCAAAAAACAGAATCCCTCTTTTGTTTTATCAATTACTTCTCCACCCCTTACCACCTGGGCTTCAATGACATATCCACACCAACCGTCTATTGGCCGTGTACTTTTCACATTTGACTCAAGATATATTTTTACTTTCTTCACAAAGACACCTCCTGTCCCATTTGTTATCATCGTTTCTTGCGTTTTCTCTTCTTTTTCGCGGACAATAGTGCAAGTTTGTCCGCCGTTTGCTGGTATAAATCATCCTCTATCTCAATACCTTCATGGTCTGACGCTGTCCGCAGCCTTATCATTGTGTAATACCGGTATGGTTTACCGCTGACTTTATTCTCCCCTTCCACAACGCTGTCCTTGTCTATGTAATATCCCGGTAATGCTTCCGGTTCATTTTTAAACTCATGTTTATACATGTCTTCTTCTATCGGCTCCGGTACTTCCAGATTTCTGCTCCTGGTATAGCGCAGCTTATTGGGGTTACCCTCTTTTTTAAAGGTCTTGCTTGTCTCCTTTATCAAGTACTCTGCCAAGTCTTTGTATTCCCCGGTGTCATCCATCGGAACAAACTTTGGTCTCCCATATTCCCAGTTCTTTTTTACCAGTTTGGCCGTTGTTGTCTGGCCTACTATGATATTCTGGATCACTATATGGTGGTGGATCGCTTTATTTTCATACTCCGTCACCATTATGTATTTTAATTCGTATCCCAGTTTCTTGAAGTCCCGGCGCATGGCTGCCAGGAATCTTTTTACTGCCTTCCTCGCCGCCTCTACTACCAGGCGCTTGTCCTTTTCATATGTCAGGACCATGTGCCAGTCATCAGGGCCGAAGTTATTATTTATCAGCCTCCTCAAGTTCTTCTCAGCATTCCACTGGTTTTGTCGTTCTATGTCTTCCTGGGTAGCCTTTTTCTTGTCTTTCCTTTTCTGGCCCTTTGCACCATAGTTGCCTTTATGGTTCTCCTCTACCTCTATACTGTTTCTGAGAGGAAAGTATTTTCTCCTGTATTTATAATTTGCCATCCTCTATACCTGCCTATGTTTAATATCCTTATCAAGTCTTAAAAGGGCCGAAAGCCCTTGTTTTTATTGACTTTCAGCCCTCAGGATGGTATACTGATTATGGTGTTAATTCCGAGGGCTTTAAGCCTTGCCTGCATACTTCCCGGTATGCAGGCTTTTATTTTCCCATGTTTATTCATTCCGTCCAAAGCTCCAGTTTTTTCAAGCAGTATGTACACCACATCACTGCCTCCATGTAATCCTGTGCCTCCATCTCTGCAATTTCTCTCTTCAGATCCTGGACCCGCTTCTGACTGACCAGCAGCATGTCTGCTTCATTTCCCTGCTGCCGGTGTACCCCTGCATATGTCTTTCCATCCTTCCTCTTTCCCTGCATCAGCCTGTCCAAATGCGCTGTGCATTTTTTGTAGGCCTTTTTGTTTTCATTCTCTGCCCATACATCCATGTCACCTACAAAATTATAGTGTCCATCATACCTGCGCGCAGCATCAAAACCCTGATCCATAACATATACATTAACCAGACCGCCATGGTTGCTTATGTCTATGTCTGCGTAGGCGCTTGTCTGCTCCTGTACATCCAGCACCATATCAACCAGGCTGTGTATCTGCTCCCTTGTCATCTCCGCTTCCTCCTCTCTCTTATCAAATCCATGATTTCGATCAGCAGCACATAGCCGCTCAGATACATCACCTCCGCCCCGATCAGGCACGTAACAAGCGACTCTCCGCTGTTGTAGACGATGGCCAGCGATATGGCCATGGCGGCTGTACTGCATAAAAATTTCTTCCACAGCTTCATTTTTTCCTTTTTCCGGGCTATTTTGCTGCCCCTGCACATTTACGGTTATTTACTGGTTCCATTTTCCGTCCTGCTTCCCACTTTTCAAAGCTTTCCATGTTTTCCGGCTTTGAAAAAAAATCCTTCATGCTTGCAAGTAGGCCACGTACCATGGAGTTTATATGCTCTTCCGGTACCTTGTTGATGTCTATCTTTATGTCATTTATGTCCAGCACCCCCTTTAACAGTTCACGTCATTAATGTGTATTTGATAATGTAAATTATTATTGATACAATGGTGATTCCCCACCCCATTACCCCTCCCAAAATCCAACTGAATAATTTGGGGTTGTTTCGTTTGATTTCTTCTATTTTCTTTTTTATCTCACTCATGTATTTTTAAACCCCTTTCTATTCTGGTTCCTTAATTGATTTTTTCTATTTTCTCCTTTATACTATTCTTACAGGTGCTACAACACCTAGTAAAATAATAAAGGAGGATTTAGTTATGAATCGTTATAAATTTTCTTATGATTTAGCATTAATTTGTACAAAACAGTGTCTAAATTTTGTTGAACCAAGTTCTGCTGATGATGCTGTTGACCTTGCATTAAAAGTGTTTGAAAACTGCTACAATAAAATACTAAGTTCAGGCAGTCCAGTCCTTGAATTCGTTGAATCCGCTGGGATTGATTGATGTATATTCAATTATTCCTTTTGCAAATTCAATTATTTCTTTAGCTTCTTTTACATTTACTCCTTGCTCTGATAGGATTACTGCTATCTTTTTAGCAAGGAGTATTTTTTCCTCTCTTTTCTTCACTTACTTATATGCTCCTTTCTTTTCCGGTTATCGCAATAATAGTGTCTGCAATAATGGAGTTAACAAAAAGACATTTATCGGTCTTATCAAGCGTCTGCATAGTATCATTTTCATGTAACCTCTCTTTTTTAATAACCTTCTTCCCATTTGCGTATAGGTCCTCATTACCTTCTGGTATATCTGTAAGTCCACACTTCCTTCTTATTTCATTAATTGTAGATTTTCCTCTTCGAATATCTTCATCCCACGATGCAAAATCTGATGTCCTGTAAAGCTTTTTATCTTCCCCACCCCCAAAAAAGGCTTCGATTTCTTTTGGCCCCCTTTGGCTCCGTGACTTTCCTAATGGCCTGAAGTTCTTTTCTGATCAGAACCAGTTCCTGGTATATCTTTTTCAGCATTTCTATTTCATCTCCTTATCTTGCTTTCTTCTCACTATGGTCTGGATCCTTCATTATCTGCGCTCCTATGAGGATTCCTTTTATCTGCAGTTCCCTCGGTTGATTTTTTCCATTTTTCCCCTTATACTGTATTTACAGGTGCTGCAACGCCAAGTAAATACGAAAGGAGCTTGCCATGAATACTCAAATTTTAAAATGTTTAGTACAATTGACTAACTATCAAGTTGATACTGTAATTCCCAAAGACTTATATGAGAAATTCCCGAATTCTCCAAAGACCAGAGAAGAACTTGACTTACTAAGTAGGCTAGGTTATATCACTATCCTTTATGGCGATAATGGTATTGACGATATTGGCGTTAACAAAAAAGCTATTGATTATTTCAAGTAAACCAAGTACCGCAATGGCAAGAAGAATTAATCTATTAGTTTTTCTTGCTATTTTTAAGTTATGAGACATAATCGTTCCTGTCTTTTCGTCTATACATTCTTTTGTCATTTTAAAGTAAAATTTTTCTCTGTTTTTTGTTTCCATTGTTTCCTCCTTTCTATGCTGATTCTCTACTTGATTCATCTGTCAGCCCCAGCAAATAATTTTTCCGCTTTTCAGGCACTTGCCTTTCCATCTTCCATTTTTTCGAAGTCTGTTAAATCCAACGACAGCAATGTGCATATTTTTACAAATTCATCCGCTTTCAGTGTTCTTTTTCCGTCCAATGACCTCCGCAACAGCTCTCTGCTCATTCCTGTCTCATCTGCAATAAAGCTCGGTTTAATTCCTTTTTTTTCAATGTGATTTTTAATTACTTCATGTGCTTTCATAGTTTCCTCCTTTCAGTCTATGTTTTTTAGACCATCCTTAGTATAGTCTATCTTTTTTAGATTGTCAATATGTTTCATTGTTTTTTGTCTATGTTTTATAGATTTTTATTGACAATGTCTGCTTTATGCTTTATCATTGGATTAAATAGCACGAATGAAAGGGGTTCTTATGGTACGAGAAGAGCTAGCTAAGCGTTTAAAATATTATAGAGAATTGAATAATATGACCGTTTATGAGGTTGGCAATGCGGTCGGAAAAAGTGGAAAGACAATTAGTGCATGGGAAACTGGACGTGGGCAGCCTGATGCTGATATGCTCATTGTCTTATGTCGCTTGTATCATATCCATAGTGTAGCCGATCTATATGGTGAGGAAGCCCCTCTACTTTCTGTAGACGAAAAACACCTTGTTGATACATTCCGCTCTTTGAATAATGATGGGCGTAACAAACTTCTTGAGCGCGCATCTGAGCTTTTAGAACTTGGGTATGTAAAAGGGGAATCCGAAAAAATGGCATAAATTCCCAAATGGATTCTAATAAAATAATACATATTAATTTTAGAAGGGAAGAAACATGAGAGGAAAATGTATCTACTAAATAGAGAAATGATAAGATACGTTACATATCTTATTTACCAAATTACAATGGAGGCAATTAAAATGAAAAAGAATCTCATAATTTCTGGTATTTTATTATGTGCGGTCACAATATGTGGTTGCAATTCATCTACTGCTAGTAGCAGTAACCTATCTAAAGTGCAAGACGCTATATCCAGTTATGAAAATGTTTCTGTGTCTGAAGGAATTGTAAAAGATTGCAACATCTTGTATGTCACACTTGGGGAGAATGTTAAATCAGAAGACCTTACTGTATCTGTTACTAAACTTGCAACAGAAGATTGGTTTAATTATTCCTATGTTATGTATAACTCATGTTCAGAAGGTGTTTTATCTCATACAATGGTTCTAAAATCCGATGATATAAAAAGTGGGGCTGCTCAGATTGGTGGACATGTTTGGGTAGATGAAAACAACAATTTGATTCAAGAATAATTTTTATAACGCAAAAGCCGTCCCCATGCTAATGAGGACGGCCATGTAATCGCTCTACCGGTGTTGAGAACCGATATAACAACCTCGCAAATTGATTATATCAAATTTCCCGGCACCTGTATAGGTGTATTTTTTATACCCAATTTTAAGGAGGATGGATATGAATGGAGTAATCTATGCAAGGTACAGTGCCGGCCCCGGGCAGACAGACCAGTCTATTGACGGCCAGCTGCGTGACTGCCGTGAATATGCTGCCAAAAACGATATTACAATTATTGATACCTATATTGACCGGCATATATCCGGTACTGACTTCAAAAATAGGACGGAATTCAATCGACTCATGAACGACTGCAAGAAGCACCAGTTCAGCGCCGTTATAGTGTGGAAAATAGACCGTTTTGGACGCAACCGTGAAGAATTAGCCATGAACAAGGTAAAACTCAAAAAACAGGGCGTTAAACTCCTCTACGCGAAGGAACATATACCTGATGGACCAGAAGGTATCATTCTGGAGTCCCTCCTGGAGGGGATGGCAGAGTACTACTCCGCCGAGCTTGCACAGAAGGTCAGCCGCGGGTTGCTTGAGTCTGTAGAAAAAGGACATGTGTTAGGCGCAAATCCCTTATTTGGATATGACTTACATGATAAACGGTATTTCATTAATCCAACAACAATGCCCATTGTTGTTGAAGTATTTGAACGTTATGCATCCGGTGATACTGCTAAAGTTATAATGGATGATTTAAACCGCAGGGGTTACCGTACCATGAAAGGTAATAATTTTAATGAGAACGCTGTTTACTATATGCTCCGCAATAGGAAGTATATAGGTGAATACCTGTATAAAGGCAAAGTGTACCCTAACGTACCTCAAATTGTAAGCAGCGACCTGTTTGAGCGCGTGCAGGATATACTCGGCCTTAACAGCCGGAATAAGTCGCGTACCAGGTGCACGGCCCCGGTTGAATTCCTTTTGACCGGGAAGGTATTCTGCGGCTACTGCAAAAATACGGTCATCGGAGATTCCGGCACCGGAAGGAGCGAAACATATTATTACTATAAATGCTCTGGCCGTAAGAACAAAAACGCCTGCTGCCAGCTGAAAACTTACCGGAAAGAGTTTTTGGAGAAGTATGTGGCACGGTATACCATAAATAACGTGCTTAAGCCTGACCTTATTGAATTTCTCGCGCGCAAAATTGTTGAGCTGCAGAATGCTGATGACGAAACTATCCTGCTGCGCAACCTGAATAAAAGGAGGAAGGAGATCCAGAAGGGACTTGACAATATTATGAAAGCCATTGAGATGGGGATCATCACGGATACCACCAAAGACAGGCTGGTAGAATTAGAGAGCCAGCGCTCTGACCTTGATGCTGAGATCGCAAAGGCAGAAATAAAAAAGCCTGACATTACAGCTGATCAGGCACGCTACTGGCTATACAATTTTAAAAACGGGGATATAGATGATGTTGAGTTTTGTACAAAGCTCATAAACACCTTCGTCAACTCATTATATCTATACGATGACTATATCGTGATTGTATATAATTTTTGTGACCGCGAAGGATCACCTGAAGAGGTCAATGCTGCCCTGGAAGAAATAAAAATTGACCATGAACTTTCGAACCTCAATGGTTCGGCTGTTCATGGTCAAGTGCCGGCGACCGGAATCGAACCGGTACGGGAGATTAGTCCCGCAGGATTTTAAGTCCTGTGCGTCTGCCAGTTCCGCCACGCCGGCATTCTGCCACGCAATGTGGCAAGTGGGACCTATAGGGCTCGAACCTATGACCCTCTGCTTGTAAGGCAGATGCTCTCCCAGCTGAGCTAAGATCCCATGGGATATGAAATTGCCGCCACATGAATGTTTCATGTGAACGACCCAGATCGGACTCGAACCGACGACCTTCGCCGTGACAGGGCGACGCTCTAACCAACTGAGCCACTGGGCCTTATCTTAAGTTTAACAACAAATGGACCTTCGGGGACTCGAACCCA
The DNA here is from genome assembly GCF_024622195.1 of Murimonas intestini. NCBI lineage: Bacteria > Bacillati > Bacillota > Clostridia > Lachnospirales > Lachnospiraceae > Murimonas > Murimonas intestini. Next base: position 60,572 of record NZ_JANKBI010000015.1, on the reverse strand, counting down.
GGACCGACCGGTTATGAGCCGGTTGCTCTAACCAACTGAGCTAAAGGTCCAAAAGAGCCGATGATCGGACTCGAACCGATAACCTGCTGATTACAAATCAGCTGCTCTGCCAATTGAGCCACATCGGCATTTTTGTGCCGTTGCTAAACTTAAATGACTCCTACGGGAATCGAACCCGTGTTACCGCCGTGAAAGGGCGATGTCTTAACCGCTTGACCAAGGAGCCTTATTTTGTTGTCATCACCTTCAGCAGTGACCGAAAATTATATTATCATAAGTCTTTGCTAAATGCAATACTTTTTTTCGATTTTTTTAATTTTTTTCTTTTCACCTCCTGCTCATTACAACTTTATTCTTCCCAGTTCTCTTTGCCTGATACAATGAATCGTCTGCTTTTGTAATATAGCTGAACCACTCTTCTTCCTTCTCACAGCTTCCCGGGATAGCTGCGTAAATACCGATACTGACGGTTACAGCTGAGATTTCGTCTGATTTAAAAGGGATATCCATTGCCTCTATAGCTGCCCTCATTTCCTGGGCCATGGCAAACGCTTTCCCCTCATCTCTTACCGCACCGACATACATGAATTCCTCCCCGCCGTAGCGTATCAGATGTTCTTCTTCATTTATAATAAATCTTTTAAGCTCCTGTGCCGTCATCTGCAGACACTTATCACCTGCCTGATGTCCAAAGGTGTCATTATATCTCTTAAAATCATCCACATCTATCATCATCACTGCCAGGACTTCACCTTTTGCCATGCACTCTCTGTACAGTTCTTCCATTTTCCCGTCCAGGAATCCCCTGTTCTGCAGTCCAGTAAGGGGATCTGTATTCGCCTTCTCATTTAACAGCCTGTTCTGCTCCATGATCTTCTGCCTGTCCTCGTAGAAGCGCCGTTCATTGTAGTATCTGTAGAAACATATGAATACTACCATAATGATCATAATAGAGGCATTGACATAACTCCCATAATTGCTGGTCCCTTCAGGCTGGTAAAACGGAAGGCAGATATACATGATCAGCTGGGCGCTGCCATACATCATGCATGCCTGACGCGGAGTCAGATAGGAGAGCATAGAAATACTCAGAGCCGAGATCAGGTATGTGCTTATATTCTCAGAAACTCTCTGATCGTATAAAGTGATTCCAAGAGCCCAGGCCAGCATGATCACGCAATACCAAACCTGGAGCCTGATGATAAGCCCGGCCTTCTGCGGCATTATCTTTTTGAAATATGGCCAGCCTGCCAGCCCTGCTGCAGACACTGCTAAAAGAATAGCGTAGAAAAATATATACACTCTGCTTGACTGGGTATGTATCTTCCATCCTGTGTAGGCAAGTGTAAACAGCAGATTGTAGATTTGTATTCCTATTACTATCAGTAAGATAATCCAGAAGTACTTTAGAATACGTTCCGCCACAGCAGTCCTGTACCCTGTCTCCATCTTCTCTGGCCATTGCCTGTGTATCCTGTGCCCTGCATTTTTATCCATAAAGCGTACCACTCTTTCAGTATCGGTATTATCTCATTAATATCACAGGAGTGTACAAATTACAAGTATTTTTTTGAGGCTTATTATACTGGGCATATTTATAAAATGGGACGCTGCAAAATACAGCGCCCCCGCAATTATATCTTCATGGTATATATTCTCCAGGCATTTATTTTCTGCAGACACAAAATTCAGCCACCGCCTGATTATTCAGGGGATCAGGGTCATAAGTGGAGCTTGCGGCTGAGGCCTGGTTCAGTATGGTACCTGAAGCACAGCGGTCTACATATCCGCTGATCAGTATGACGGCTGATGCTCCATTTGCCAGACTTCCCAGACTGATCTGGCCATGCCACGGGAACCAGCTGCTGCCTTCATTCAGTGAGTAGTGGGCATTTTGTATGACAGACGGCAGAAAATCTGTCATCTTCACGTCCTGGGCCGTATCCGGTCCTCTGTTAGATACTATGATCCTGAATACTACAGGACGGCATGGACAGACAGTTCCTGAACTGACTGTTTTAGAGACAGCCAGATCGGCGCTTGGCCCGGTACCTACGTCAACGCTGCTGTGGTCAATATTATTTGTATAGTCAGGATCGGGGGTGTCACTTGTCACATAGGCAGTATTTGTAATAACACCAGACGCTAATGTTACTGTTCCCCTGATGAGGATGACTCTGGTCTCCTGATCCTCCATATCTCCCAGAGGATACGGGCTGATCCAGGGTGACCAGCTGTCACCTCCGTCCGTTGAAAATTCCACGCCGCTCAGTCCGTCAGGACCGTCGTCCCTCAGTCTGACATTCCGGGCCCTTACACTCCCCAGATGCCGTATGACTATCTGATACGTCACCACGTCCCCAGGCCTGGCGCTGGACTTATCCGCCGTCTTCTGCAGGCTCAGGTCCGCCGTCTGGGCCACAGGCGTCCCGACAGTTGCCGTATTATTATCCGGATCAGGGTCAGGCGTCGCCGAAGATACACTCACTGTATTTATGATATATCCTGAAGCGCCGGACTGTACACGTGTACGAATCAATATCCTCCTGACTTCTCCGGCAGCCACTGTGCCAATCTGGTGAGTTCCTGTCCATGCCTGCCAGGTTATTCCTTCATCCAGTGAATATTCAGCATCCGGGACTATATCTGACAGATTTACATCCCGGGCATCAGATGGCCCCGCATTTGATACCAGGACTATATACGTCAGATACTGGCCTGGTCTTGCCGGCACAGGATGGGCCAGCTTAGAGACAGATATATCTGCAGATTCCTGTATTTTTGTGATATCCGTGGCCGTATTATTTTCCGGATGCGGGTCAGGGGTGGATGATGTCACAGCCGCAGTATTTGTTATTGTACCTGACGAGGACAGTTTCAGGTCCCCTCTGATCTTTATTGCCGTACTGCTGCCTGCTGAAAGCTCACTAATCCTGTAAACGGAATCCCATTTTTCCCACGTCAGCCCATTATCTGCCGAATACTCTGCATCTGTGAGCTGGCTGGGCACAGCATCGATCACGGCTATTCCCCTGGCGGTTCCCGGTCCATTATTTGTAACAGTCACTGTATAGACTACCCTTTGCCCCGGAACAGCCGGAACAGGTGAGGCTGTCTTTGTAACAGCAAGGTCCGCCGTATCGTATACCTTCACCACAACCGTAGACGTGTTATTGTCCGGATCAGGGTCAGGAGTACTACTCTTTACTACAGCTGCATTCGCCGTCTCCGCTGCATTCTGGCTTACTCTTCCTCTTATAGCCAGGTCTGAATAGGATTCTCCGGCAGCCATACTGCCAATCACATAGCTGCCGCTCCATCTGCTCCAGGTACTTCCTCCATCAGTCGAATACTCTGTATCTGTGAGTTCACTCAATACTGCCTTATCTTCTATTGTCACCTGCTCTGCTTCCTCCGGCCCCAGATTCCTGACATCCACATAGTAAGTGAGAAGCCCTCCCGGAGCAGCCGTTTCAGGTACTGCTGACTTGGTGATCTTCATATCTGCCAGGCCGCTGACAGGAGTCTCTATCACAGCCGTATTATTACCGGGATCAGGATCGTCTGTTTCACTTTCTACAGAAGCTGTATTCCTGAGAATTCCTGCACCTGCCTCATTTAAAGGCAGCAGTCCTCTGACAAGGATTTCAGCCGCCATTCCTCCTGCCAGACTGGTCATCTCATACGTTCCGCTCCATGGATACCAGCTGACGCCCCCATCGATGGAATATTCCTGATTCTGGAGCACCTGCGGCAGCATATCAGTAAACTGAACATTTACTGCATCTGACGGTCCTGCATTGGAGGCAGCCAGAGTATAAGTGACCCGCTGCCCCGGCACCGCCGGACTGGGGCTGACTGATTTGACCAGTGAAAGATCCGCTTCCGGCTGTATCTGACGCTCATCGACAGCTTTATTGTCGGATGGATCAGGATCAGGCGTTGCCGATGTCACAACAGCCGTATTAATTACTGTACCGGATGCCAGGGAGGCCAGGACTCCTCTTATGGTCAGGCTCAGTTCCGATCCCGGCGCCATCACATCACTCTGGTACGTTCCTGTCCACGGCTGCCATCCCGGGATGCCGTCTGTGGAATATTCTGCATTTTCCAGGATTCCCGGCACGGCATCTATCACTGTTATATCTCTTGCAGCAGACGGACCTGCATTTTTGACTGTCAGAGTATATGTCAGTACTTTTCCCGGTACGGCCGGATCAGGTATCCCGCTCTTTGTAATTGACAGATCTGCCAACGGAACAAGGGCTGTTTCCGCAGCGTCGTTATTATTAGTCATATCTGGATCTGGTGTTGATGAAGCCACAAATACTCTGTTCATCAGATCCCCTTCCGCCTCCGGGTCTATGGTCCCCCTGAGATGTACCGTGATGCTCTGTCCATCTGCCATACTCCCCAGATATATGCTGCCCGTCCACGGGGAGTATGTGATTCCATCAAGTGAGTACTCAGGATTCTGAAGCCCCATCATGTCTGAATCTGTCATTGTAACATCTGCTGCCGTATCAGGCCCGCCATTTATAATATTTACCAGATAATTATATAGACTTCCCGGTACTGCTGTTCCCTCTTCCGCAGTCTTCGTCACGGATAAATCTGCTGACGTACTTACCGGCGTATTAAGCGTAAATATATTGTTGTCAGGATCAGGATCAGGCGTCTGGGCCGCAGCCGAGACAGAATTGTTCACAATCCCGGAGGCCGCACTGCTTAAAGTCCCCCTCAGCAATATCTGTATGCTGTCCCCGCTGGCTATATCTCCGGCCGCATAGGGATTTACCCATGGATTCCAGGTATTTCCTCCGTCTGCTGAAAATTCCGGCCCTGATAATTCCGGCGCTGTACTGTCTGTGACTGACACTGCCTGTGCCGTATCAGGCCCGGCGTTGTTCACCACTATTGTATAAGTCAGCTGCTGCCCCGGTTCTGCCGGTACAGGTGCTGCAGTCTTTTTCACTGATACATCTGCGGAAGTTTCGATGGGCGTCAGAACTATATCCGTATTATTGACAGGATCCGGATCAGGCGTCGCAGAACTGACTGCTGCTGTATTGCTCAGTATCCCTGCTGCCGCACTGTTTACTGTTCCCCTGATCAGAACCTCTGCTGAAGCATCCGCCGCTATTGTCCCAACATTTAAAAATCCAGGCCAGTCATTCCAGCTAATGCCGTTATCTGTTGAAAACTGCGGATTTGCCAAAAGTGAGGGCAGAGTATCTGCCAGTTCTATATTCTGGGCATCTGCCGGACCAGCATTTGAAATAGTGACAGTATATGTCAGTTCTCCTCCTGGTAATACAGGACTGGGGCTGGCTGTTTTTGTGACTGAGATATCGGCCGACGGATCCACAGGCGTAGCTGTGGATGAAGTATTATTGCCCATGTCCGGATCAGGTGTATCTGATGAAACTGACGCCGTATTTGCAATTGTATTTACAGCTGATGCTGCCACAGTCCCGCGCACATATACAACGGCTGCCTCACCCGCATCCAGAGTTCCTACAGAATACGGGCTGCTCCAGGGCGCCCAGTTCTGCTCATCAGCAGACACCTCTGCTCCTGTAAGGACCGGAGGCAGCTCATCCTCAAGGATAACACCTGCTGCCGCTGACGGGCCTGCATTGCTCACAACTAAGGTATAGGTCAGATACTGCCCGGGAACAGCAGGACTGAGGGAGGCTGTCTTTACGACAGAAATATCTGCACTTGCTTCAACAGACGTCGTCACTGTACCGCTGTTGTCCGATGGATCCGGATCAGGTGTGGAAGATGTGACTGAAGCACTGTTTACCACGGTCCCTGCCGCCAAAGAACTGACATTTCCGCGGATCATAATAGTTACAGATTCAGATGCTTCCAGCGTACCTGCCCGGAAGCTGCCGCTCCATGGTATATATACGCCTCCATTTACAGAATACTCCGGGTCATTTATCTCAGAAGGCACCGCATCTGTCACCTCCACATCAGCGGCAGCCCCCGGTCCTGCATTCGAAACTGTAACCGTATAAGAAATCATTCCGCCTGCTTCCACTGATGCCGGTCCTTCCTTAACCAGTGTAAGATCTGCTAAAGCTTCGGCCTGCGTAATGACTGTATCTGCATTATTATCTGGTATGGGATCAGGCGTATCACTCGCAACAAATGACGTATTCACCAGGCTTTCCGTCTGTGTGACATTTACTGTCCCGCGTATAGTCAGCGTAAAAGAACTCCCTGCGGGTAATATCGAAAGTGAGTAGCTCCCCGTCCAGGGTTCTTCTGCACTTCCGTCCACAGAAAACACAGGATTTTCAATTTCTGCCGGCAGAGTATCGGACAGGACCACATTTGCTGCATCTGAAGGCCCGTCATTGCTTACCACTACTGTATAAGTCAAAATCTCTCCCGAAAGGACAGCAGAAGGAGATGCAGTCTTAGTTACTGACAGGTCTGCCGCCGCTTCCACAGTTATGATCTCTGTGTACGTATTATTATTTGGATCAGGGTCATCTGTGGCAGAACTTATCGTAACTGTATTCATCATTTCACCTGTCTGCGCATCAGGATCCACATCACCTCTTAAATAGAGTGTATATATATCCCCCGCTGCCAGGCTCCCCGCCGCATACTCTCCTGTCCATGGATACCAGATAACTGAATCAAAAGAATATTCCTGGTTTAACAGCTCTGCCGGAAGCGCATCGGAAATAATGACCTCTTCCGCCTGGGACGGTCCGCTGTTTGTCACTGTTATAGTATAGATAAGCTGTTGGCCCACACTGACAGGATCAGGCTCTCCTGTCTTAATGACCCCCAGATCAGCCAGCGCAGACTTTGGTACAGTAATGGTTACCGTATTATCAGAGGGGTCAGGATCTGATGTGTCGCTTGTAACAGACGCTGTGTTCTGCAGCTCATCCTGAGTGCCCGCTTCCACTGTCCCCCTCAGCAGGAATGTAAAAGCAGTGCCCGCCTCAATTATCCCTGCATCCAGCTGCCCATGCCACGGCATCCAGCTGGTTCCTCCGTCAGCAGAATATTCCGGCGTGCTGAAATCTGCCGCTGCTATATCATTTATTATGGTATTTTCGGCCGGATCCGGCCCATGATTTGTCACTGTAATATTAAATGTGAACGCCTCTCCTATTACAGCAAAGCTTTCATCTGCTGTTTTAGTGATCTCAAGATCAGCTGCCCGGTCCACCGGCGTGACGGTGGTAGCTGAATTGTTGCCCGGATCAGGGTCCTCTGAGTAAGAAGTCACTGTCGCCGTATTTATCACAGGGCCAAGTACAGAACCATCAAACACCCCCTGGATAACAACAGTGTTCACCTGTCCCGGCGCCATAGTTCCCAGTACAAGAGTTCCGGGCCAGTAGTCAGACGGCCCTCCGTCCAGACTGTATCTCGCACCTGTGATCTCAGGCGGGACTATATCTGTCAGGAGCACATCATATGCATCCTCCGGACCATAATTACTTACTGTTATCGTATAGGTTATGGTATCCCCTGTGGACAGTACCTGCAGATCTGCTGTTTTAGTCACCGACAGGTCCGTGGTAGTCCCGATCTTCAGAATATAATCCTCCACTTCCCCGTCTGATGCCGGCCCCACACTCCTGGTATCCTGGATCTCTGTCCCTGTATCCTGCAGATCATCCGTGGTGAGGCGCAGGCGCAGGAATGTATGGTCCGGCGTCAGCGCACTGCCGGGAGGGCGGCCAAAATCCAGGGTATACTGGCCGGTACCTGAATATGGAGGTATCTGAATGACTGCCGCTGCCTCCGAAGCCTCAAACAGCCCGTTCTTATTAAAATCGATCCACCCATACAGATTTGCCGTATCCCCTGTATCATTCGTCACCGCTGCTGTCAGTGAATAGTTCAGGGCATCTACAGGCAGAACAGGCAGCGGAAGAGTCAGGGCATCATCCTGGATCCCCTGGGTCAGGTCATCCCCGTCTGCCATTGCACTCTGATGTGCGTCATCCTCTGAAGTTACCCGTGTTCCCAGATACAATGGACTTCCCAGACCATGCCGCGGGCCATTGCTGGCAAGAAGAGTATTGTAATTTCCTGCTCCCCCGCCTCCTCCAGCATCAGGGGCATCTCCGAAATCTGTTTCTATAATGGCATAAGGACACATTGCCGCATCAATAAAACTTCCCGGCTGTGTGGCTGAGAAACGCATTCCCGCCGCTGAATACCCGCTGAGCCTGTATCTGTAAATAGTCCCGTCGCTGCTGCTGACTGCATAGAGATTCCCATTGCCATCGACAGCCACAGCCCCGAACAAAGCACCCGGGTTCGGCCCGGTTGTATCAAGGGGAGCCACATCTCCCGTCAATTCATTGATCCTGTAAACTACCCCATTCCTCTCCACTCCGTACAGCCGCCCGTCGGCCGGATTAAACGCCCAGTCTCCTATAGCCAGCGGTGAGGACAGAGCTGTGCCATAGTCCTCTGTCTGCTCCCTGTAGCCGTCTGAAGGATCCACCAGACGGAGAAATGTGGCTGAATCAGGCCGCAGATCTACCGTATAGAACCTGCTGCCGCCCGGTATATATACATAGTAAAATCCCGACATATCAATGGCTCCGGCCGAGTAAGCCGCTGCAGGCATCCCCTCAGGCCTGGGTTCAAGATACATGACATCACCATTCTGATCTACTCTGACTATTGTATTCTGCACCTGGTCATAGCCATAGATAAAATTATCCTCTGTATTAAACCCAACAGCATTCACAGCTGCCGGGCTCTGTACAGGTCCCATGTCGGCTGCATCGCCTGTCACAAGATTGACTGCAAACCTCCCTGTAGGCTGCTCCCCTTCAAATAATATCATTTCCGGCCCGCAGTTATATGGTATCCCCCACATATCATGGCCAAAATCAGGCCCATTTACTGTATTATCACCTGATATCTCTTCCTGTGTGAGTATGACCGTCCCTTTTCTGGGAGTGTTTGAGTGATAGTACCCCGGGGGCTGGCTCACCAGTGAAGGCGGACAGCTGCCTGGAAATATTACGGTTTCATACACAGTGTACGTGCCCGGCTCTGTAACTGTAAAGCTGTAAACACCGTCTGTTCCGGTCTGGACAAAAGTGCAGGCCGGGCTGCCGGGCTGTGTACTGTCTGCTGAATATAAAACGACGTTCACTCCTGGAATTCCCGGCTCACCCGGAGTAAAACGGCCGTCATGATCCATATCATGGAACACCGTGCCGGTGATAAATGCTGGCATAAGTATAATTCCTCCTGAAAATATGCGTATAGTTTTATTGTATTCTGTTTTCAGGAGGTGGTGCCTGCATATCTACGATGTTAACACAGTCTTCAGTACATCCGTCACTTTTTTCACCGGCAGGATCTGCAGCTTCCCTTTTACCTCTTCCGCCACCTCTTCCAGGTCATCTATATTATCTTCCGGTATAAAGACCATTGTTATGCCAGCGCGCTGCGCGGCCAGAAGCTTCTCCGGCAGGCCGCCTATGGGCATTATCCTGCCCCTGAGGGATATCTCCCCCGTCATTGCGTATTCGGGGTCAACTCCCCTTCCCGTTATCAGGGAGGCAATGGCAGTCAGAAGCGTGATGCCTGCTGACGGGCCATCCTTGGGCACAGCCCCAGCCGGGACATGTATATGCAGATCATTCGTATTCAGTTTTTCTGCTTCCTCAGGATAGAGAGCTTTTACAAGGGTGATGGCTATCTGAGCTGATTCCTTCATCACCTCTCCCAGCTGGCCCGTTATCTGTATCTTTCCCGAACCTTTTGTAAGAGAAGTCTCTATAAAGAGGATCTCACCGCCTGCTGACGTCCACGCCAGTCCGGTCACTACCCCCGGAATCTTCTCCTCCAGTATTCCTTCATGATGCAGGACATTTCTTCCAAGAAATTCCGCAACTCTCTTTTCGCTTACTGTGATACTCTTCTGCTCTTCTTTTACAAGCTTTACCGCTGCCGATCTGCACAATGTATCTATCTGCTTCTTTAATCCTCTGACACCGGACTCCATCGTGTAATCGTCAATTATTTTTCTGAGCGCACCGTCTGTGATATTTAAATTTCTGGCCTTTATCCCCATGCTCAGCATTGCCTTTGGAATCAGATGTTTTCTGGCTATCTGAAATTTTTCCAGGGCTGTATATCCAGGGAACTGAATGACTTCCATCCTGTTAAGAAGAGGCTCTGGAATCGTATCCGTTGTATTTGCCGTGCACACAAACAGGACCTTTGACAGATCATACGGCACATTCATATAGTGGTCCGTAAAGTTGGAATTCTGCTCCGGATCAAGCACTTCCAGCAGCGCGCTGGCCGGGTCGCCCCCATAGTCCTTTGCCAGTTTGTCCACCTCGTCCAATACCATTACAGGATTCATCACTCCGCTGCGTTTCATGCCCTCCATGATCCTGCCCGGCATGGCCCCTATATAAGTCCTCCTGTGCCCGCGTATCTCAGCCTCATCCCTGATGCCTCCCAGGCTGATCCTGACATAGCCCCGGTGGAGCGCACGGGCTATGCTCTGGCCTATGCTGGTTTTTCCTGTTCCCGGAGGCCCCACAAAAAGCAGGATAGAGCCGGCCTGCTTTTTATTCAGGATCATCACCGCCATCTGCTGTATAATGCGCTCCTTTACTTTCTTTAGCCCATAGTGGTCCTCATCAAGTATACGCTCAGCCTCCAGAAGATCCACATTATCATCCTCATGTGTCTGCCAGGACAGGCTTGTCAAAAAATCCAGATAGTCATACAGCATCCCGTATTCATGGCCGTCCTTGCCTTCCTGCTTCATACGGTTAAGTACCTTATCGGCTTCCCTGCGCGCTTCTTCATTCATACCTGATTCATTCAGCTTGCTCTCAAACCTGCGCACATCAGATATATTCTCAGGGTGCATTTCATCCAGCTGCCTCTGCAGTATCTCTATCTGTTTCTTAATAGCCATCTCACGGTAAGCCTGCTCATTTGTCTCTTCCTGGGCATCCTCCGCCTCTCTGCTGATCTTGGATACTGCCATGAATTCATAAACAGCCGCCTCTATTTTCTCATAACGTTCTTTTTTGGAGCCTGTCTCCATAATGGCATATTTCTCTTCTGAAGAAATAGTCAAATACCCTGAAAGTGCACATGCTACCTCATCCAGGCTCCTCCAGTGCAGTATAAAGCTCCTGGCCCAGACTCCCCACTGGAATCCCTGTACAAACTTCAAAAGTGAGGACTTGATCTTTTCAAATTTCTGGCCAACTTCTTCCGGTGTAATATCCTCTTTATCCTCCAGAGAGCTGGCTGAGGCCTCAATCACCTGTTCAGAAACCTCTATATCACATATCTCCACTCTCTCATTAGCTTTAATTGAAATATTGCCCTCTGAATCAATGTTATCAACCTTTCCTGATATGCCGACAGGATAAAAATCATCAGCCGTCATTCCCCCTCTCTCTTTGTCGGATTTCTGGACTATGAACAAAATGTCCTCATCCTTTTTTATCTCTGCAATATCAGGTCTCTGTAATATTTCACTTTTAAAATAGAATGTCACTCCCGGCAGAATCATCATGTCATATATAGGTACGATTATCATAAAATCCCTCCTCCCCGATGTACGCCACTAACCTGGCATATGCAAAAGTTTTTGACTCTGGCATCTTTAGATTATTATAGCAAATTTTCTGCAAAAGTAAAATAGCTGTGCATCACGGAGCGTGTTACTGATCACGGAATAAACAGTAACAAAAAGAGCAGGCCGTCAGTCCGCTCTCTCTATCCTGTATGCTCTTACTCCTCCCCCTGCTTTATAATCTCCCGGCACACTCACCCGCAGGCATCCCATATACTTCCCTTCTACTGTCCTGCACTCCCCGCTCCATAAATCGCGGACCTGATAAGATGCCTCCGGTCCAAACCCTATCTCCTCAAGAGGTATCTGCACAATAAAATCCCTGTCAGCAATGCCCTCATTCCCCATGACCAGGATAGCCGCTTGTCCCTCAATATACCGAATATAAGGTATTGACCCGCTTTTGGGAATACACTTTGCTGGAAGGATGTTTGTCTCTTTTCTGTTATAGTGAAGGATGTCCTGGTTTTCATTCCGGATCCTTAATATCTGTCTGCAGTCGTCCAGCATTTCTCTGTGTCCGTGTTCCTTTATCTCATCCCATACGATGCGGCTGCCAAGCAGCCAGCCGCCTGACTCTGAGTCAGGATTGGAATCGTAGAAATCAATCTCCCGGCTCTTTTCAAAGCCTTCATAGATCTTTTTCTTTAAACTGCTCACGAAATGCACCCCGGAATCAAATTCCTCACCTGACATAAATAATGGGATATTATATCCAAATACAGCACTGTAACCGAATTTAAATCTGCTGCCTCTGAGCGCATAATAATTCCCGCTGCCCATATTGATCCCCTCATCATGGCAGCTAATCTGCATTGTGGCATACCCTGGCTCTTCTGAGAATTCGCCTGCCATATTATGTGAAAAATCATCCCTGTCACACTGCCTGATATGATAACGGCTGTTTTCTCCTATCACCGCTATCTCATGCCCTCTCCTTCTGCATTCCCAGGCAATGTCATCCCAAATGCCCATCACGTCCTCAAAGGGCGAAACACCGTTTGGTCCGTCCAGCCTGTACCCGTCAAATCCATATTTGACTGTAGTTTCTACCCACAGGTCGACCCACCATTTTTTGAATTCGGGATTTGCATAGTCAAAGTCCGCCATTCCCCATTCTCCGCCTCTGAACCAGCCCGGATGTTCCGCAAGCAGCGGGCTGTCCAGTGTCACTCCATGTGTCACTGCTTCTCCAATTATGCGTATCTCCCTCTTGTGAGCTTCCCTGATAAGCTCCTTCAGAGCCTCGTCTGTCCCAAGGGCAGGATCTACTTTTCTTGGATCCCGCATGGCATAGACAGTCCAGAATTCAGAAAAATGACTGCTGCCCTCAGTGCAGCCTGCCAGCCATACTGTATTAATTCCCAGCTCCTTCAGATAGTCCAGCTTTCCTATAGTACTACTGAAGGTACCGCTTCCTGAGCCGGCACCTTCTCCATCCGGTGAAGTAAAGGTCCGCGGATTAATCTCATAGATGATGGCATTCTTCAGCCAATCAGGAGGTGGGGTGGGGTTTTTCGTCGTAATTTCAATATGTGCCATTTTTCTCCTCCTCTTTCATTTGCTTCATACAAGGTACATTCTGGCCTCATATGGTCTAAGCTCTGTTTCTTTTCTGATTTCTGGATAGTTGCAAATCAGCAGTTCTCCCCATTCCTCATTATCAGGCAGCTTTATCGCTCTTGTAAGCTCATGAAAATTACAGATCACCCGCAGGCTTTCCTTCTCCCCCGTCCTTGTGTACCATATAATGTCAGGATCTTCTTTATACTCCATCGTGAATCTTCCATCCCTGAATACATCATAGGTTTTCCGTAATCTTATAAGCTTTTTGTAATAATGAAATACCGAGTCTTCATCCTGAAGCTGGGCACCGGCATTTATAGTTTTGTAATCCGGATTCACAGGCATCCACGGATCTCCGGTTGAGAAACCCGCATTTGGTGAATCATCCCACTGCATAGGTGTCCGGGCATTGTCCCTGCATTTTGCATGTACAGACCGCATAATTTCTGCTCTGCTGCACCCCGCCTCCAGTCTTTCCTGATACATCCTGAGAGTCTCAATATCTCTGCACTCTTCAATAGAAAGCCCCGGATTTGTCATTCCCAGTTCTTCCCCCTGATAGATAAAGGGTGTACCCTGCATTCCGTAAAGAATGGAAGCCAGCATTTTTGCCGACAGTTCTCTGTATTCTCCGCTGTCATTTCCCCATCTGGATACGACCCTGGGCTGGTCGTGGTTATTCCAGAAGAGGCTGTTCCAGGCCTTTCCATACATCCCTGTCTGCCATTTTTCAAAGATCTTCTTCATTCTAATAAAATCAAGAGGCTTCAGGTCCCACTTTATGCCATTCTCGCAGTCGAGTTCCATAAGCTCGAACTGGAAAATCATGTTTAATTCTCCTTCTTCAGCCCCTGCATATTTCCATGCTTCTTCCAGAGTCACTCCGCTGCACTCGCCTACTGTCATCACATCATAAAGGCTCAGCACCTTCCTGTTCATTTCCTTCAGATACTCATGGACACAGGGACCATTTGCCGTGACTTCAAATGAAGTATACCCGCTCTCTCCTGCTTCACCGTCAGGGTACCCCGGCAGCTTTGAGATCAGACTGATAACGTCCATCCTGAATCCATCGATCCCTTTATCCAGCCACCACCTCATCATTTTATATATCTCTTCCCGCACCAGAACGTTTTCCCAGTTTAAATCAGGCTGCTTCCGGGAAAAGAGATGCAGGTAGTATTCTTTTGTGGTGCTGTCCCATTCCCATGCACTTCCCGAGTAGCAGGAGCCCCAGTTATTTGGTTCATCCCCCCAGGCCTGTTCTTTACTGGTATCTAATCCCTCCCTGGTGTTCTGCCTTTTCCCCTCTTTCCATATATAATAATCCCTGTATGGATTGTCTTTTGACTTTTTGCTCTCCTGAAACCAGACATGCTCATCCGAGGTATGGTTCACAACTAGATCCATAATGATTCTAAGCCCAAGCCCATGAGCTCTTGAAAGCATCCTGTCAAAATCCTCCATGGTTCCGGCCTCTTTTAACAATTTATAATAGTCTCTGATATCGTAACCGTTGTCATCCTGAGGGGAATCATAGATTGGAGACAGCCATACAACATCCGCTCCCAGTTCCCGGATATATGGCAGCTTTTCTGTAATTCCGTTAATATCTCCTATCCCGTCTCCGCTGCTGTCCTTAAAGCTTTTTGGATAAACCTGATAAACTACTGCATCCTTCCACCATTCCATCCTGCTCATCCTCCCCTTCATTTATTTTCCATCTCAAATTCTTCCAGTATCTTAAGGGAGCTGCTGGTGCCTATCCGGCATGCACCTGCCATAAGCATCTCCCGGCATGTCTGCCAGTCCCTAATCCCTCCTGCGGCCTTTACTTTCACATCCTCTCCCGATGCTTCCTTCATGATCCGCACAATATGCGCATCTGCCCCAGAACAGCCAAGCCCGGTACTCGTCTTAATATAATCCGGTCCCACCTTCTTTGCCATACCTGCAGCCATTTTGATTTCCTCTCCGGTGAGATAACAGATTTCAAATATGACCTTCAAAATCACATTGAAGCTTTTGCACAGAGATGTCATTTCTCTCATTTCTTTTTCTATGTAATCCCAGTTTCCTGCTTTAAGCTCCCCAATATTTAGCACATAATCAATCTCATCCGCCCCGTTTTTTACTGCATCTTCAGCACAAAATATCTTTGCGGCGAGAGTATCCTGTCCAAGCGGGAAGCTGACCGCAGCGCCTACATGTACACCGCTTCCGGCCAGCAATTCCCTGCACAGCCTGACCGGCGCCGGATTGATGGCCACCATGGCAAAATTATTTTCTCTGGCCTCCCGGCACAGCTTTTCAAAATCCTCCCTGACTGCATATGGCTTCAGGTTTGTGTGATCGATCATGCTGCAGAGCTGCTGCCTTGTTATCCTGAATTCCTCCATAAATTCCTCCTACACCCAGTCCTGAGATCTTGTCATCTCAGTGCTGCCTTTTGATATGCACGTCTCCATGGCAAAGGAAAGATAAGTATCCTGCAGAGCATCCCTGAGGCTCAAAGATTCCCTGCCTGTATCCAGATATTCCTTCATTTTTATGAGGCACTCTGCCACTGCGGTTTCATCATCGTTCATCCTTACATCTCCGAAAGGATTTTTATATACATATTCCCCCTGAAACTGCATGCCGAGATGATGCCACCCTGCATTGCCGCAGATTCCTCTGTCAACCCTGCGGATATTTTCTTCCATCCCCTCATTATGGCCGTTCAGGTATCTGACTGTTAAATCATTTATCTCACCGCGCGTTCCCTGTATATTCAGCCTCCTTGTACGGATAACTGAATTATACTGCTCTCCCATGAAATCATATATACATGTTCTGCCATTTTCAAATTCCAGGGTGGCCAGAGCCCTTTTTGTATCAATGACAGTTCCGTCATAATCAAATCCGCCCCTGTCCTCCGTCTTTACAAATGATGTTTTCAAAGATTCCCCATGGATTCTGCAGTTTTCAAAACCAAGTCCCAAAAAATTTCTGAAAAGATTTACTGCGTGATAATCATGTACTGCTGAAAGCATGGCCATAGAGGTTTTTCCGATGATTCCCCTGCTAATTATCTCCCTGATAGCTGCATACACAGGCCAGAAAATATACTGCTCAGCCACCTGGATTTTCATTTTTGTCCTCTCCGCCATATGCCACAGCTGATTTAAGCCCTCCGTATCAGCTGCAGGAGGTGTCTCGCACAGTACCGGCACCTGAAGCCTAGCCAGCTGCCCAAGATACTCTTCCGCCGCTTCTCTCGGGACACAGAGCACTGCGAAATCCGGACCCGCCTTTAACGCCTCCTCAATAGATGCGAATGCCGCCTCTCCCCGCTTTCTGAGTTCGCCCGCCCTCTCACTTGTCCGCACTACTCTGGATACGGCTTCCAGCCTGTCGGGCAGCATCTGAGCCGCCCTGATATAGAAATCCGCTCTCCATCCATAACCGATTACCATATATTTGATTTTTTCCATTCTGCTTTCTTCTCCTTATTATCCTGCTGCTCCAGTTTCCTGCGGGCCAGGCATTTCCGTGCCCCTTTCCGTGCCCCTGCAGCTGTCACATGTTCAGAACCTGATCAGTGTCTTCAGTCCCTGACCGCTCTCTGCATATTCTACTGCCTCCAAAAATCTGCCAAGTTCAAATTCCCTTGTAATCAGCCCTCTCAGATCAAGGCTTCCATCCTCCGCCATGTGTGCGATCTTTCTGCACTGTCCTGCATTACACCTGGTGGACCCGCAGACCTTCAGCTCTCTGTAATGGAGTATGTTGGAATGCAGCTGTATACAGTCTTTTCCCTGGGGCAGCCCGCCAAAAAACAGAATCCTTCCTTTGATATCCATAAAATCAAATGAATTTTCCTGTACTTCTTTAGAGGCACAGGCGGTGATGCACACATCCACTCCTCTGCCTCCCGTCATGCTCATAACAGTATCTTTTATTTTTTCCGGCCCTCCGGTTATGACAAACGGGGCAACAGCTTTTCCTTTTTCCAGCCTCTCCCCGGACAGATCGCTTAAAAAGACCATACCGGCTCCCTGGGCCTTTGCAAGCAGCGCATGAAGGACTCCGATAGGCCCCGCTCCGAAGATCAGAATGTTATCTCCCTTTTTAATGCCTGCCCTCTCCTGACCGTTCAATACACATGCTGCCGGTTCAAATACAGCTGCCTCTTCCATGGATATGCTGTCTTTTAAAAGAATCACGCACCCCTGGCGTACTGCCTTATCCGGCACTCTTATGTACTCAGCAAACCCCCCGTCAGTATTGATACCGAAGGCCTCATATTCTCCGCAGAGATGATAATCTCCTTCCCGGCAGCTTTTGCATTCCCCGCATCCAAAATTAGGAGCTATGAATACACGCATGCCGGGCCTGTAATTTTTGACTGCCTTGCCCACACCCACAATCACTCCGCTGATCTCATGACCCAATGTCAGCGGATGATCTTCATCTACCCCCATATAGCCGTTTTGTATCATTCTGAGATCTGAACCGCATATGGCGGCTGCACATGTTTTAACAAGAATCTCATTCTCTCCTATCCGCGGAATCTCACACTCCACCATACGGATATCGTTTTCCCCAAACAGCTTTGCACTCAGCATACCTTCCCTCCTTTTCCCAGCACCCGGCGCTTCACAATATATTTGTGGTTGTTTTACATAACAAGCTTTATCACCTTCCCAGTATTTATAGATTCATTTCCTGCCCTCACTACAGCAACTGCCATTTTGCCATCCCTGCCGTCGGGAGCCGGTTTGCTGCCATTTTGTATACATTGGATAAAAAACTTGTCTTCCTCCAGATAAGCCTGCTCAAAAAGATTTCTCCAGCTCTTTACAGCATCGCTGTGGATACCGCTGCCTGCGCTGCATGAAATTACTGTGTCCTCCTTCAGGCTGCCCACTTTTATCACACCCCTGGTCCCCAGCACTTCCAGCCTGGCATCATATCCGTAACCTACTCCCTGGGCCCCTTCTATACACCCGATCACACCATTTTTCATTTTTATATTCAATAATACAGTATCGTAAAAGTCGGGATACTGCTCTGCCGCATCCCTGCATCTGAAATTGCCGCCCACCGCATATATCCGCTCCGGCTCACTCCCGGAAAACCAGCGCAGTGTGTCAATGTCATGGCTGTTCACTTCCGCAAGAGGCCCATTGCTCTTCTTAATATCATACATCCATTCATGAGGTGTGCTGGGCCCTCTTGTAAGAGACTTAATCATAACCACATCCCCAATTTCACCTTCATCTACCATCTTTTTCGCTTTAACAAAACCGGCGTCAAACCTTCTCATAAAGCCTACCTGGAGTATTACCCCATTTTCCTCCGCGGCCCGGAACATCCGCTCACACTCCTCCTCATTCATGGCCATAGGTTTTTCACAGAAAATATGCATTCCATGAGCAGCCGCCATAATGGCTATTTCGCAGTGGTATTTTGTAGGTGTGGCAATTACAACTGCATCCGCATTGCACTTCATTATCGCTTCAGAATAATCTTCATACCAGTATGCCGCTCCCAGTTCTGCCGCCGCCCTCTGGGCCTCTGTCCCGTCCGTGTCTGATACACCGGCTATCTCTGCATCAGGGATACTGGCGGTAAAATTTCTGGCATGTATCATACCTGCTCTTCCTGCACCGATCAGGCATACTTTTATTTTATCTCTTTTATTTTTCGTTTTTCTTTCTTTTATTGTCATTTATGCTCCTTTCTTTCCGTTTTTATTGTTTGTTTTTATTTTTATATTGAGCAGTATACTATTTGTATTAAACAAGCATAATAACAGATATATGCTTTTCTTATCCGCTTATTTTCTATCGTTTTATATCATTTTGTTTGTTTTATAAGCGTTGACGCTTTTTCCAAAATATTCTATAATTGTAAATAACAATAAACTGTATGAGTTAAATATAACCGGAGGTAATTATGGAAAACTTGTCACATCCTCTCTTTGCTGAGGAAAGAAGAAAGGAGATTCTGGAGCTTCTTGAAAGACAAAACAAAGTACTTGTGCCTGAGCTCTGTGAGCTCTTTAATGTCTCTCCCGCCACTATACGGACGGATCTGCGCATTCTGGACAGTGAAGGAGTCTTAAAACGTACACATGGCGGTGCAGTTAACCTGAGCAAAGCTGCCTACGAGCCCACTTCAGATTTAAAGCTCTCCCAAAAGAGCGAGGAAAAAAAGCGGATTGCAGAATATGCCATACAGCTCATAGAAAACAGTGACACCATTGCCCTTGATACCGGAACAACTACTCTTGAACTGGCTAAACTGCTTCCATCCAAGCATGGCCTGACTGTGATCACAAACGATATTACAATCGCCATCTACCTGGAACAGAATTCGGACGCAAACGTGATAGTACTGGGTGGTCCGCTGCGAAGAGGCTTTAACTGTACTGCCGGTTCCCTGGCCGTTAAAATGATGGAGCCTTTTAACGTAGATAAAGCATTTCTGGCCTCCAACGCCTTTTCTTTTGAGGCCGGTTTTTCCACCCCCAGCATTGAACAGGCAGAAGTAAAACAGGCAATGATACGGTCGGCTTCAGAAGTAAATATGCTGATCGACAGCTCAAAATTTGACTGTATCGCCTTTTACCGTTTTGCTTCCCTGGATGATATTCACCAGTTAGTTACAGACAATTCACTTTCTGCGGAAGACAGAGATACGCTCAGAACTTGTCACGAAACACTTAAGCTTGCCATTGTCTGATCCCCGGCCGGAAATCCTTTCTCCTATTCTTACGGTTGTTCTCACGGTCTGTGCAGTAAATGTGCAGACCTTCTGAATAGCTGCATGTATATATTTACTTCCCCTCACAAAATTCCTCTATCTTCTCCAGAAGCCTTAAATAATCCTGAGCCAGTTTTTCATATACTTTATTATTTTCTTCCCGGGGATAAATATACCCTTTTTCTTCGTCTGCAGTTTCCTTATGTTGTTCAGTACTGATACCCACTGCTCTGGCTGCGATCATAGCGCTTCCTTCCAAGGCTGTATCCACCTCTTTACATGGCATTACTTTTACGCCCAGCACGTCCGCCTTGATCTGGTTAAACAGATGGCTGCCGGCCCCTCCGCCCATAGTATAGACACGATCGAACCTTCCTTCAGGATACAGCTCATGCAGTACCCTCATATAATGTCTGTATTCATATGCGATGCCTTCCATGATGCTCCTGTACATGGCCCCTCTTGTATGATTCCAGCGGAGGCCCGCAAAGCACCCTGACAGTTTAGGATGGCAGGGCAGCACCCGGCCTGAGAAGTGGGGAATAAAAAATATGCCTCCGCTTCCCGCCTCCGCCTTCCCGGCCTCCCTTTCCAGTTCTTCATATGTGGCATGAGGACTGCCGGAAAGCTCATCCCGCAGCCACCTAAGTCCCAGACCTCCTCCATTTATATATGCCATAGGCAGCCATATATCCTCATCCGGTGAACGCATCAGTGTAATAGTGTCATACTCTGTATCAGGCTTATAGCTGTCCACTGCCCCGCAGAGTACTGAAGCCGTTCCTGCACAGTCCAGGAGCATTCCTTTCTCCATTCTGCCAGTCCCGTAGACAGATGCGGCAGTGTCACCGCATCCTGCAGCTACAGGGATTCCTGAAGGCAAACCGGTAGCTGCCGCAAATTCCCGGCCCGTCCTGCCCACCACATCAAAAGGAGAGATAATTCTGGCCATTTTCCCCTCATCTGCCTGAAATACTTCCAGAAGTTCCTCCGACCACGTTTTCTTCAGATTATCCCCAAAACCCGAATACTGGATATGTGTATAATCAAAATACTGTTCGTCTCCCCGCAGGCCTGTTATCCTGCCAGCTACATACGCCGAGGGAACCACAAATTTATATACCTTCTGATAGAGCTGCGGCTGTTCATGCTTCAGCCACAGGATCTTGGGGCCATGCGTAAATGAGACGGGAGCCCCTGTTATCTCCGTAATTCTTTTCCCGTATCTGCGTCTCATATCTTCTGCATACGTACTGCACCTGGTATCCAGCCAGGAATCATATGGTGTAACTGCCTCTCCCTCTTCGTCCGTTCCCATAATTCCAGCCATCTGACCGTCAATACCGATCGCCGCTATTTCTGCCGGCGGCACTTTGCTGTTTTCTGCGGCTCCCCTAGCTGCCTCCAGACATGCCTGATACATGCCCCGTGGGTCCTGCCAGACCATACCTGGCTGCGGACTCACTAAGGCCAGCGGTACAAAATATGTCCCTTTCCGTTTCATCTCTCTGTCAAATACAGCTGCCTTACACCCCTGTGTTCCTATATCAATGCTTAAAATATATTCTGCCATGCAAGTCTCTCCCCTCCGGTTACAAATAAGGCAATTCAGCTATGTTCCAGCATGATCTGAAGGATCTTCTCATCCGTGGAAGTCATTCCTTCTCTGGCCATCCTGCCAATACATTTGATTGTCTCCTCCGTCCCATCCTTCATAAGTCCGTCACCCGGTGCAAAGAAAATTCCCTGCTTTGCCATCTCCAGAGACAGGAGGCCTGCTTCCAGAGCTATTGCTATTTTAGACGCGCAGGACGCTTTTGCTCCATCACATACCATCCCGCCAATAGTACATATGGTATTTGCTACAGCTTTCTCTATCACTTCCCTGCTGTCTCCCTCAATCCACCCGATACCGCTGACCGCGCCGGCTGCTGCAGATACAGCGCCGCAGAATGCAGACAGACGACCGATAAATGATTTCTGGTAAATGGCAATGAGGTTGCCAAGCGCCAATGCCCTGTATAATGTCTCTTTATCTGTTCCCATCTGATCAGCATACTCTATAATCGGAACAGATACAGTCAACCCCTGGTTGCCGCTTCCTGAATTGATCACTACCGGCATAGGGCAGCCTCCCATCCTGGCATCAGAGCCGGCGGCGGCAAAAGCAACTACCCTGTTCCTGACGTCATCTCCAAAGTTTTCCATTATAACTCTTCCTACCCCTGCGCCATATTTTTTCTTTATTCCCTCTATGGCAACGGATTGGTTACATGCTATCTGTGCATCCAGCAGCCCTCTGATGTCCTCCTGCTTTACCTCTTTTGCAAACCTGAAGATATCATCCAGATTCAGGCTGGATGCCCCGCCGGTGTTCTGCATTTCCTCCTGCCCTTCCTCGTCCTCAAATACCGTTTCTCCATTTTTCTTTATCCTCACAACATGTGTATGGCCGCCTGCTATCACAACCTCAGCACTATTCTCTTCTGCTTCAGCTTCCACAGCTATATACAGATTTTCTTCCGTACAGGCCAGCTCACATGTGATTATTTCCGCATTTAAGATTTTTTTTGCCGCTTCTCTGGCCTCTATTCCTATACCGTCAAGCAGTTCCAGCTCCATTTTGCTGTCTCCGCCTGCAATTCCCAGTGCAGCTGCACTTTCAATACCCTTTAGTCCGCCTGAATTAGGCACCTCCACTCCCTTTACATTCTTGATTATATTGCTGCTGCAGCTTATCCTCACTCTCTGCGGCATACTTCCAAGGACCTCCCTTGTCCGGGCTGCCGCATAGGCAACTGCGATCGGTTCCGTACATCCCAGCGCCGGTACCAGTTCCTTCCTAAGTATTCGCAAACAATTTTGATATGCTATGCTGTCCATCTGCTCCCCCCCCTGTCATCTCACTCAGCTGTATTGATTCAGTGCCGCAAATCAAAGAATCTATTTGCGGCACTGTTTTTCCTGACTACTTTTCAGAGCTGTAAAAATCCCTGCCTGCTGCTATTTCCTCTGCCACTTCATCCAGTACCTCCCTGACCAGACAGAATCTGTGCAGGGCATCATGGTTCCAGCCGCAGCCTCCTGACAATACAAATTTGGGACCAGCTGCTTTCATGGCCGTCTCCAGCCTTCTGCGGACTGTTTTCTTTACTTCTTCTCTGCTTGGACCAGAAAGGTCTGTTCCGCTGCCGCTGCCTCCTCCTGTGATAGACAGATATCCACTGGAGCCTCTGTCATGGTCCAGACCACCCACCAGCACTTTATCTGTCACCTGGCGCATCTCTTCTAAAGAGCAGTGTTCCCTGTGAGTATCAGCCCAGTTGAATGCCTGTACAGGATAATCCAGAAACTGGCTGGCACTGGCCCTGTCCCCATGGCACAGATGCGCTAAATTAAACCAGGTCTTGCCCTTTACCGCCTCCAGGTTTCTGAGATCATATTTTCCCGCACATTCCTCATACATTTCTTTTCCCATTTTTTCATAGAGGCCCATCTGGTAACCCAGGAAAAATCCGTCAGCGCCGGCATCTACAAATGCTTCCATCAGCCTTTCATTTGTCTCAGCCACCACTTCCATGCCCATACGTGCATATTTTTCCGAATACTTAAACTGGGAAGCTATGACTTCCTGATGAAAATGTCCCGCAGTCATTTCACACATCCATACTATATTGCTGAATATAGTCGGAAGTACCGGCACATCCCCTTTGTAATGGTCACACAGCCTTTTAACCACTTCGATCTCTCTCGCCAAAGCGCCTTTTTTCAGGTCAGGTACCTTGATCTTTGCCCATTCATGCGGGTCATTGACCGCAAAACGCACAGTGTTCATCCATGTATCATCTGTATAGCTCTCAGATGGCCGGATAACCTGCCCGAAGTCCTCTGTAAAGTACACACCGTTTGGCATGACCTTAATAAAGTCAAAGTCATAATTATCCTGGTAGTGGATAGTCGCCTGAGTAAAGTCCTTTACATTTCTGTCCTCCAGGTTAAAATGCGGCCCCCACATGGCGCATGGCGGCCTGTCCGCCACTCTTCCTTCTATTGCCGCCTGCAGTCTTGCTTTGTGTGTAATCATATCCTTCTCCTCCTGATTGTTTATATAATATTTTTTAGTTATCTGCTGACATCCACCCATCTCCCTGTCCTGTCCGACTCTCTGACAGCTTCCAGGACCTGCATGCATTCTATTCCTTCCCCGGCCGGCACAAAGGAGGGCTTCTTCCCGGCAATACACTCTATGAATTTATCCACTATTGCCGTGGCTCCCCCCGAGCCTTTCTCCGCCCATGGGCTTAAATCGTAATAAACCTTTTCACCGCTTTTTTTATATAATGTCACAGACCAGGGGTCTTCAAATGTTTTAATAACCCCTTCCGTGCCGAAGATATGTGTCTCTCTGTCCGTACACCCGTATGTACACCAGCCTGTATATAACATGCCTGTAATGCCCCCCTCGCACTTCAGCAGGATCATCGCCGTATCTTCATTGCGGATCAGGCATCCGTCAGAAGTGCGTTTATCCAGAGTAGGTGTACAGGCCATAACTGAAATTATCTTTCTCCCCAGCATCCAGGGAATCAGATCTATCCTGTGGCATCCTACAGACAGCATGACTCCCCCGTTTCCTTCTGCCCTGTCGTAATAGTTCCCCATCTGCCCGCTGTCAGTCACGGAATTTTCCGGACCGTTGTGGGACAAGAATGTTCGGAAAGACAATACCTTACCGACCGCTCCTTCCTCTATCAGCTGCTTTGCCTTCCAGTGAGGTTCATAGATTCTCTGGTTGTGGGAGATCATCAGCAGCCTGCCGCTCTTTTCTGCCGTCTCTTTCATTTCCACTGCCTGCTTCAGATTTACAGCCATTGGCTTTTCACACAGTACATGCTTGCCGCTTTTAAGAGCTGCTATGACTGTATCTCTGTGATATTTTTCGGGCGTACAGACACTGACCGCCATTAGTCCGGGATGTGCAAGCATTTCCTCCAGATTCTCGTAGGGGACTGCCCCATACTGTTCTGCTTCCCGTGCAGCCCGCCCCGGTACCGGGTCATAGATGGCTGCAAGCCTTGTGTGAGGATTTTGTACATAGGCAGGGATATGTCTCCCCCTGGCGATACTCCCGCATCCGATAATTCCTGTTAAAATCATAATGTCCCCTCCTTGCCTTAAGAAGCAGCTCAGATCACTTCTACCTCCATTCCATAGACCCTTCCTGCCTGCTGTATAAGAAATCCGCAGTTTCCTTGTATCAGAATAGCATGGTGGGATGACAGGCTTTCCATTATCCTGTGTCCGTTCCTGTTTTTAAAATGCAGAAGCGCTCCGTTTCTGCAGTCTGATCCCGGATATCCCACGTACTTTTCCAGATCTGCTTCTATGACGGTTATTTTCTTCATGTCCACATGTACCTTAGCCAGCACTACAGGACCGCACTCCATACGGCAGTCGATCACCGCTGCATTCTCATTTACAATTTCCAGTACTTTTGGCCGCATCATCCATTCACAGCAGAAGCTTTTCGGCACAAACCCAAAATATCCACAGTGAACACCCAGTGCATAATTATCCGAATCCTCAAGCCGTGGGAACTCTTTTATTTTCTCGTGTTTCAGGGCGGCCATCCCAACCAGGTACGGATAGATATTTGTCATCATAAACGGAGCTTTCAGGGCAGTGTACAAGATTTCTTCGCTTAAGAGCGTCACCAGATCCCCCTCACAGGCCCAGAGGATCCCGTCATACTCAAATAACCACTCCCACGCCAGACAGGGTGTTGTGTTAGAAGAAAACGACTCATTCAGGCAATTACTGCCGATACCCAGTACATTTTTATGCTGATCTGCTTCCTCTTTTATAGCTATATACAGCTTAACAGCATTCAGTATTGTCTCTTCCCCAAGATTGGAATGCGGCATCTTTCTTTTTTCCCAGAGTTCCCTGGCTTCTTCTTCTGTAATCTCTCCTGCCCTTACATTTACTTCTTTCCAGCTTCTGAAAATGATTTCCACACCAAAACTGTTTTTTATCTGCTCAATGCACTCCTCTTCCCACCAATAAAACCTTTTAAAGATATAGGCCTGCATCCCCTCCCCGGGACTGTCCTGAAAGATCAGAAATTTTCCGCCTTCTCTCATAGAATTTCTGGCCGCAACAGATCGCAGTATGACCTTTGCCATATCCTGGCTGTAGGGTGTAAACACATTTTTCATTCCCAGATTTTCCCTGAGATAAGCTGCTATCTCCCAATCCCACATTTCCACTGTTCCAAATTCTGATGTCATGATAATCACAGGCATTCCTATCCCTGATAACTGTTCTCCATATCCGAATACCGCACCTGTCATCTGCAGAAATACTGCAGCATCAGCCTCCGCAGCAGCTCTCCCTCCAACACCAGCCCCGCCAAGAGCTGCAGGCTCCAGAAACTCTGCCTCCTGTCTGTATGTTTCCTGCATTTTTTCTAACTGTATCCTGTACTCTTCCCTTTCCCGCGTATTTGATTCTATAAAATATAAAGGCAATAATCTGGCTTTTCTCATATACCTCCTCCTTTCTTATCCCCCTCGTTGTCCCGCGTCTCCTGCCCCGGTCAGCAGTGGTTGTCCTGCAGAAAACATGCTGTATAATGGCCGTTCCCGTCTGAAATAAGCGGAGGCCTCTCTTTCCTGCACCGGTCCTTTACATACATGCATCTCGTATGGAACCTGCATCCGGCCGGAGGGTCAAGAGGACTGGGGACATCTCCCTCCAGACATATCTGTTCCCTGTGCACATTCACATCTGCCACAGGAATTGCTGACATCAGCGCCTGTGTGTAAGGGTGGAGCGGATTTTGAAACAATTCGTTTTTATCAGCCATCTCCACAATACTTCCCAGATACATAACTGCCACCCTGTCACTGACATGTTTAACCACGCTTAAGTCATGTGAAATAAACAGGTAAGATAAATTATATTTCCTCTGGATATCTGCAAGCAGATTCAGGACCTGGCTTCTGATAGAAACATCCAGCGCAGATACAGGTTCATCACATACAATGAATTCAGGATTCAGGATCAGTGCCCTGGCTATTACGATCCTCTGCCTCTGTCCCCCGGAAAATTCATGGGGATATTTGTACATGGAATCTTCTCTGAGGCCTACTACCTTTGCCGTATCCAGAACCTTCTCTTCCCTTTCTTTTCTTGTACCTGTCTTATACACATCCAGAGGCGCCCTGATGATTTCCATTACTGTCATTCTGGGATTCAAAGATGCATATGGATCCTGGAAAACGATCTGCAGCTTTTCCCGTATCTTTCGCATCTCTTCCTTATCCAGTCTGTTCAGGTCTGTATCTTTATAATAGATCTCCCCTGACGTTGGCTCTGTCAGCCTGAGGATACACCTGCCCAGCGTGGACTTTCCACAGCCGCTCTCTCCCACCAGCCCCAGCGTCTCGCCCCTGTAGATATCAAATGTCACCCCATCTACAGCTCTCAGCTTTTTACCTTTTGTAAGAAAACCCTTTCCCACATCAAAATCCTTGCTCAGCTTATCTACTCTTATCAGAGGTTCTTTTAAGTCTGTCATATGTCTCCCTCCTTTGGCTGCTTTTCATTATAAAGGAAACACCTTACTTCTCTGCCCTGTATCCTGCCAAGAGCCGGATTTTCTTCTCTGCATCTGGGCATGGAATACTCACATCTGTCGCAGAACCGGCAGCCCCTTGGCATATCCTGAAGACTGGGGACCACACCTTCAATCGTATACAGCCTGTCCGTATCCTTTGCCAGCGAAGGGATCGATGCCAGCAGCCCTTTTGTATAGGGATGCAGCGGCTCCTCAAACAGCTCTCTCTTTCCCGCTTTTTCCACTACGTTCCCAGCATACATAACCATGATTTCATCAGCCATTTCCGCCACTACACCCAAATCATGTGTTATCAGGATAATCGCTGTATCCAGCTTTTCCTGTAATTCTTTCATGAGCCTGACGATCTGAGCCTGTATAGTCACATCCAGGGCTGTGGTAGGTTCATCTGCAATCAGAACCTGAGGATTACATGACAAAGCCATGGCTATCATCACCCTCTGCCTCTGTCCCCCGCTCAGCTGATGGGGAAATTGCTTTATTTTTGTCTCCGGAGATGGGATCCCAACCTTTTTCAGCATATCCAGGGACTTCCTGCGGGCTTCTGCCCTGGAGAGCTTCTGGTGTACCATAAACGGTTCCACCATCTGTCTTTCAATTGTCATGACCGGATTCAGCGATGTCATAGAATCCTGAAATATCATAGCAATCTCATTTCCTCGTATCTTACACATTTCTCTTCTGCTTTTCTTTGTCAGTTCCTCCCCGTGCATTCTCACGGAAGAGTTTTCCTCTATGAGAGAATTTCTCTCCGGCAGCAGTTTTAACATAGAAAGACAGGTCACACTTTTGCCGCATCCGCTTTCACCTACGATCCCCAGGGTCCGGCCGGGCATGAGTGTGAAATTTACATCTTCGACTGCATAGAATATTCCTTTCTTCGAATAAAATCCTGTTTTTAGATTTCTCACTTCCAAAATAGGTTCTGCCATATCTTTCTCCCTTCCACCGGTCTATATCTTCATTTTAGGATCCAGTGCGTCTCTCAGCCCGTCGCCAAACAAATTGATGCTAAGTACAGTTACTAACAGGCATACTCCAGGCGGAACCCACATCCATGGCCTTGTGGCAATAATGGAAACTGACTGTGCCGCATACAGCATATTTCCCCAGGAAGCCTCTGGTACCTGCACACCCATGCCCAGAAAACTCAGTCCCGATTCCTGAAGTATGGCGCTGGCTATTCCAAAAGTGAACGCGATCAGAATCGGCGCAAATGCATTAGGCAGGATATATCTGAACATGATCGCAAAGTTCTTAGTACCTATAGCTCTTGCCCCTTCTATATAATCCTTTTCCCTTACAGACAGTACGCTGCCATAGAGCTGCCTTGCAAAACCGGGCCATCCCATGATCCCAATGACTACCGTGGCCGATGTGATAGACGGACCGATCACAGAGACAAGCACCAGTATGAATACCATAGACGGGAAGGACAGGAATACATCCGCAGCACGCATTATAACAGCCTCTACAGGCCCTCTGTAGTATCCGGCAAGCATTCCAAGCGGCACTCCCACGGCAAAGCTGATCAGTACTGAGAAGAATCCCACATACATGGAGGTCCTGCCGCCGTAGATGAGGCGTGCAAACAAATCCCTTCCCGTATTGTCTGTACCCAGGATATGTTCTCCCCCTGGTACCGCTCCAAACCCACTGTATATTTCATATGGCTGCAGCTTCATAATTTCGGGAAGAAATATCAGCAGGAGCAATTCCACAATTAAGACCCACATTCCTATCATCGCCAGCTTATGAGTCCTGAACCTGCTGACTACATCTTTTAAATATGAACTCTTTTTCATACAGCGCCTCCTATCTTTTTGAAACTCTCGGATCAAGAACCCCATAAAACAAATCCACCGCAATATTTCCTAAGAGTACAAATCCTGCTATCAGTACTGTAATCCCCATTATAGTGGGATAATCTCTGTAATTAATGGACTGTACCATAAGCGTCCCCATTCCCGGCCAGCTAAACACCTGCTCTGTGATTATGGCTCCTCCGATCAGAGCCGGCAGAGACAGCCCTATCTGCGTTACCAGCGGAATCAGCGCATTGCGGAAAGCGTGGCTCACGACAACTGACTTTTCCCGAAGCCCCTTTGCCCTCGCTGTCCGTATATAATCATCCCCCAGGACCTCCATCATGCTGCTTCTCATATGTCTTGTATAAATACCTACATACTGGAGCATCAGAGTCACTACCGGAAGCA
The DNA here is from genome assembly GCF_024622195.1 of Murimonas intestini. Taxonomy (NCBI): domain Bacteria; kingdom Bacillati; phylum Bacillota; class Clostridia; order Lachnospirales; family Lachnospiraceae; genus Murimonas; species Murimonas intestini. The sequence goes on along the minus strand of NZ_JANKBI010000015.1, from coordinate 30,775 downwards.
CCATATGCCGCAGCAGCATGGGCAGTGTGGTCTTCACTCCTGCATCATACATGCCGCTTGTGGGAAGTACACCAAGGCGGATGCTGAAAATAAAAATCAAGATCATAGCGGCAAAAAAATTGGGGGTGGCTGCACCAATAAAAGCAAACACAGAAGATGCATAATCCCAGGCTGAATATGGTTTGTGAGCAGACAGAATACCCAGCGGAACAGCAATGCACAGGGCAAGTATGAGTGCAGCCACAGTCAGCATAAGAGTTGGACCTATTCTTTCGGCTACCATCTCTGCCACTGGCCGCATAGTTCTGTAAGAAATACCTAAATTTCCACTCAGCACATTTTTAAGCCAGATCAAATATTGGATATACACCGGTTTGTCCAGCCCCATCTGTGCCTCCAGCCTGGCCACATCGCCTTCTGTCAGATTATTGGTGCCCGCCAGGATCATTTCTACCGGGCTCCCGGGTGCCATAGAGGCCAGGACATACACCAGCACTGTAATTCCAAAAAATGTGATTACTGCGATCAGCAGCCGCTTAAAAATATATTTTCCCATAATATCTGACTCCCTTCTCCTGGCGCCTCTTCTGTTATTGTTTCTCTTTTGTATTTCTTTTATATTTCGTTTGTTATCATTATTCTATCGTTTATTATCGTTTATGTCAATATTTTTCTTTTATTTATTATCATATATTTTCATTTTACCATTTTCTGGTAATACAGGATAATACGCCACACTTTTATTTTTCTTCTCCCGAAACTCTTCCTTTGCCCTGCTGACAATTTCCGGCTTTTCCATCACTCTGCTGCAGAACTCAGCCATAACTTCCCCCGCAAATAACAGGCCTTTATGTCCTATAGAGGTACCTGCTGCCGCAACTGTTGACCAGTGATGCCCGGATAGCCCATTCACTGTCCCCCCTCCGAAAAATTGCGTGACAGGCATAATCTGGCTCACGTCTGTGATATCGCTGGAACCAGGCGTATAAAACGCTTCTCCGGAAGGTTTCTGTATTTCGGATGAGAGCAGCCCTGCACGTTCATCTTCACTTGCCTCCCTTCCTGATGCATTTCTGAACAGTTCCTCTGCAAACTCCCATTCATCTTTTGTATACCGGGGCTTTGGGACACTGAGCGCGGCTTCATATAATATCTCATTCAGTGTAAAATTCAGCAGTGATTCCCAGCTGCCCCCCATACATACAGAGCTGACCGAAGTATCTGTCATCATTGCTGCTCCCTTTGCTGTCTGGTCAAGTCTTTTTATCACTTCCTCATTCGACTTCCGTTCCCTGCTGCGCACATAGTAATACGCAGACGCATAACCCGGCACTATATTCGGACGCACTCCGCCGTCCGGAATACAGTAATGGATCCGCGTTTCCTGCGGCACATGTTCACGCAGGAATTCGGCTCCGATATTCATCAGCTGTACAGCATCCAGGGCACTTCTCCCCTCTTCGGGACAGCAGGCGGCATGGGCCGTCTTCCCCCTGAATTCATATAGAATCCCTGTCAGTGCCTGCATAATAAACTCAGCGATCCTGAAAGGCCCCTCATCATGCCAGGCCACACAAAGGTCAATACCGTCAAAGAGTCCCTTATCTATCATATGTACCTTACCATATCCCCCCTCTTCAGCCGGGCATGCCAGATATACGATCGTCCCCTCCAATCCTCTGCTCTTTACGGCTGCTTTTGCCGCTGCTGCAGCCGAAGCGCATCCTGCTGCCATAAGGTTATGTCCGCAGCCATGCCCCGGTCCGGGCAGAGGGCTGTAATAGGGCACAGCCTTTTGTCCCAGCCCCGGCAGGGCATCATATTCCCCTATAACTCCTATGACCGGGCTCCCGCTCCCCCATCTGGCAATCACGCAGTTAGGTTTCTCTGCCGGAGGAATACAGTAGGTTTCAACTGTAAATCCCTGCGCTTCCATAAACGCCGCTGTCACTGAACAGGCATAATACTCTTCACCTGAACGCTCCGGGTGTCCATGGATCTTATCTGAAAGCTTTATGCATTCCGCCTTGTATTTCTCATACCAGGCCCTTATCTCATTATTCATTTCTGCCTCCTTTAACCAAATTCAAAACATAGGTGCGCTTTGCGTACCTCGCGAGCCTGCAAGTTGAATTGCGCAGCTTTTGTTCCGCGTTCGCGGCTGCGCATCCTCCCGGAGGAGTTAAAAAGGCGGCACATTGCTGCGCTGACGCCGTTCAACAATGTACCGCCCGGTAATTCCCTGTGTGCTATTCTACTGTCCAGTTCCAGAAATCAAACACTGACTGGGACATATCTTTTGTGTTCATATTGCTGAGCCTCTTGTTATAGATTACCGTAATATCAGGTGCATACAAGAAATAATAGCAGTCATTTTCCGCCTGCCACAGCTGCAGTTCACTTGTGTATTTCATGGCATCCTCGTCTGTAAGTGAAGACATTACCTTATTGAATAACTCCTGTCCGGTGGGATCTGTCACATGCGCCAGATTGTACACCCCGTCCAGGATAAAGAAATCCTGGTTCTCAAGCGGGTTAGCCCCGTCACTTGATGTCTTCATGATTGCAAAGTCTGCTTCCTTATCACGCATCATCTGCATCATTGTAGAAAGGTCAACCGACTGTACATTTACTGTAACACCGATATTTGACATATCTCTCTGGAACATTGTGGCTGTCTGCTCACGCAGTGTATCTCCTGTCACATACAGGATCAGTAATTCCTGTGAAAAATCAAAATTATTTTCTTCCAGAAGCTGTTTTGCCTTTTCAGGATCATATTGGTTGCTGAGACTTACCTCCCCAATTTTAGGATCATAGTACTTGTTATTGCTGGCATACATCCCTTCACGGACTGTGCCTCTTCCACCAAGCAGTTCTTTCACCATCTCTTCCCTGTTTATAGCCATGTCAAAGGCGCGCCGGGTATCCACATCAAATTTCTCGTTATCCGGGATTATCCACACCTGGCCCGGTGACTGTATGGATTCCACTACCAGATTATCCTGTTCCTCTGCCATGGAAATATCAGCGATTGGAAAGCTTACCCTGGCTCCCGGAACAAGATCTATTTCACCGCTCATTAATGAAGCCAGGAGATTGGCCGATGCAACATTTCTGATCACCAGTTTGTCAAAATTGATCTTTCCCATGTAATAGTTCGGATTGGCTTTATACACCACACGCTCTCCTGGAATGGTACTTTCAAATATAAACGCCCCATTACCTACAGGTTCATTCCAGAAATCAGCTTCCATAAAATTAGCCGGTGTCAGGTCATTTAGCAGATGCTCCGGCAATACAAAGAAAAAAGCCGCCTGTTTTAAAAACATGAAATCTGACATAGGACGTTTCATATTCATCTTTACGGTCAGGTCGTCTACCTTTTCAACCTCTACACTGTCAGCTGACAGTTCAACGCCGCTGTCATCTGTCCCTGCCACATTCTGCATAAGCTGCCGTCTGCTTGTCACTATATCTGCCTTTGTAACAAGTTTACATGTGAACACTACATCATCTGCTGTTACCGGCTCCCCATCGTGCCATTTGGCATCAGGATTCAGATGGAAAATAATTGATGAGTTATCTTCTGCCACTTCCCAGCTCTCTGCCAGTCTTGGATACATAGTGCCAGACATGCCTCCTGCAACCAGGTTGTCAAATATCTGATTGCATACAGTATCACCGATCACACCAGTTGATGCATACGGGTTCAGACTGTTCCAGGTCTGGTCATATGCTATAGTTACAATCTTCTCCTCCCCGCCTTCCTTTGTCAGCCCTGCCTCTGTCTCCAGCTTATCTGCCAGCTCACCAGTGCCCTCTGCTGGCTGGCCAGCCGTATCAGCTCCGGCTGTTCCTGATGATATTTCACCTCTTCCGCAAGAACACAGCATCAGCCCCATAGCAGCAGCCATTGCAAATGATAGAATCTTCTTACACTTTGTCATACCTTCTCCTCCTTTTCTTTTTCGCATTTTGCGATATATGGTTTATTATTATTTCATTTATTATTATATTCTTTTGTTTATTGTCATTATATTATCATTTTCTTTCATTGTCAATAGCAAACAACAAAAATATAATATAACAATAGAGAAAGAAAAAAACGCTGCCGCAGGCTGCCGGATACTTCCGTACCGCCTGCAACAGCGTTCTTTTAAAGAACGTCTGTCTTATATTATATACTTCGTTTTTTTCTGCCGTCACCGCTTTTCGCAGCTTTCTTCTGCTCATACATACGTTTATCTGCCAGCTCCAGCAGTTCGGGAATTGACCCGGCTTCCTCAGGATACATTGCTATCCCCACGGAAACACCCAAAAATTCTATATCTCCTAAATTAGCAAAGCTGATTTTCTTAATCTTTTCACAAAGCCCCCGCTCTTTCGTAAGGCAGACGAATTCATCTCCTGCAAGCCTGTAGCATCCCTCCTCTGTCCCGACGCATCTCCTTAATTCTTCAGCAAAGGCACTCAGGTATTCATCACCGACTACATGTCCATACTTATCATTCACTGATTTGAAATCGTTCAGATCCAGGAATAAAAGATAAAAGGATTCCTTCTCTGACTGCAGTTTTTCCAGGCCTCTCCGAAGCGCCAGCCTGTTGCCCAGCTTTGTCAGCCTGTCTGTGCAGGCCAGCTGGTTCAGTTCATGTTTATCATCGTCCGCCTTCAGATATGAGACCCCCAGCCTGTATGTCAGAATGATAAAGTAGATCAGCAGCAGATATACGACCAGCTTCATCCACATGGGGGAATCCACCACCATTATGTTATTGTATACAATGATCAGGATAAAGCTGGCTATGGTATAGCGGATCAGCATATTCTTCTGACTGCAGTTTGCTTTTTGTATATACGGCATCACCTTTTCTTTTGAGAAATGGATGTATACAGGGAAGGATATCAGGTAGAGCAGCGTCTGTGCAATCAGTACTGCCGCTGAAAGTACATCTGTTCCAAAAAGGTAACCTATCCTGACAGCAATCCCAAAGATTGCCAGTCCATAGGAAAAAGAGTAAAAGGCTATAATGATCCTGGTCTTTTTATCTCCCCCGTAATTGAGCATAGCGGGTATAAAATAAAATGCCCCAAGTATCATAAATCCGCCGCTTCCATTGCCATAGCCCGGAAGATTTACCGCTACAAGGCACATAAAAAGCAGAAGCGGAATGGTAACCGCCGCATATGTACCGGCAGCAGCCAGGAAATTATGTTTTCTGCGGGAAAGCTCCCATATGGATGAAAACTCCACTATAATGATTTCCAAAACTGTAATAATATTTAAAAATAAACCCAATTCCATCGATATACTCCTCATGCGTAAAATTTTGCCTATATACCTGCATTCAGTATACTATATCTTTGTGGAATTGTCATCAAACCTATTCCTTATTCTTTTCCAGCAGCCTGTTTATTTCTTCTGCGCTTCTTCTCAGTCTGTAATAACTATATTTCTGTATACAGATAAAAAATGCTGTAAAAAGTAATGTATATACAACTACATTTTTCAATGATACCCCTGACCATCCAAATCCGAAATTACATACCCCCAGCATCAAATACCATATTAAAAAAGAGGCCGCATTGTAACTTACGGAACTATTAAATTCTATTTTTTCCAGAATAAAATATTCCACACATGAAAGCACGAAAAAGCATCCGGCAATCTGAAGGAACATTATATAGACAGACAGATCTCCTCCTCCAAAAATGAGATTGCTTATAGAAATAATAATTAACGTTAACGTCACCAACAAAGTTGTCATTGGTATTACTTTTTCCGTTAAAATCTTCATAGTATCAGTCCCTTCTACTTTTCATTTACTTTAATCTCTGTTTTAAAGGTTCAATATATGTTCTCCCCACAATAAGCTTCTCTCCATTTTTCAGTGTAGCCATAAGTCTGTGGTTTCCCAGTGGAGCAACACATTTCAGGCAGGACAGATTGAGCAGGCAGCTCCTGCTTATCCTTATTAGACTGCTTCCTTCCAACTGTTTTTCCAAAGCCGCGGTTGTCTCCCGGCTGGAGTATATATCTGAAGCTGTATATACATAAGTCTTACCATCCACTGTTTCCAAATAGTACACCTGATACAGGGGAATCTGGTATTGCTCTCCGTCTTTCCACACAGGAAGCTGAATAGAAAATTGCCTGATATGGTTTACAAGTTTATTTATGCCCGGTTCCATCCTGCTGCACCGTATGACCACCTCCATTTCTCTGATCTTTTCATTCTCCTTTACAAAAACTTTCATTCTCCTCACCTCACTTTTAAATCTCTTAACTGTAACCACCCTTATTGCTATTATTGTAAGCATCAATATAACATTTCTGCAACTCCTATACTGTCAAAATACCCCTACAGACAGATAAAATGCCCTGGCAGGTATTCCCGCCAGGACATTCTATCCGACTTTCAGATAATTTTTTATTTCTTCCAGTATATTTGCTCACCTGCTGAGTATTTATAAACCTGTTTTCTCAGCGATAAATTTTCTTGCCTTTATGGCATATTCCAGGGGATTTGCTTTTGTAGGGTCCTGCTCTGCCTCTACCAGCATATACCCCTCATATCCTGCCTCTTCCAGTACTTTAAATATAGGATCAAAATCAATACACCCATCTCCCGGTACTGTAAATGCACCCAGACGGACTCCTTCCAGGAAACTTAGGTTTTCTTTTTTCACCTTTTCCACAACCTCCGGACGGATATCTTTTAAATGGACATGCCGGATTCTGTCTGCATACTTTTCTGCCATCTTAAGTGGATCTGCGCCGCAGTATGCGAAATGTCCTGTATCAAAGAGGAGGCTCACGTATTCAGGATCAGTATTCTCCATCATCCGCTCCACCTCGTCCGGATCCTGTACTACTGTTCCCATGTGATGGTGGAAGGTAAGAGTAATCCCGTATTCATCCCTGGCGATCCTCCCCAGACGGTTCATACCTTTGCAGAAGACTTCCCACTCTTCATCATTCATCACATACTTATGTCCGAATATGGGAGTATCCTCAAGCCCCTGCACACTGTGGCTCTGTTCAGAAGCACCGATGACCTTTGCACCCACAGCCTTCAAAAATTCCAGCTGTGCCCTGAAATCCTTTTCCACCTCTGCAAAGGGCCTGGTGATCAGGAAAGAAGAAAACCACTGATTACAGATTTCAATTCCACGAAGACTCAGTGCTTTTTTGAGCACCTGGGGATCCTTTGGATATTTATTCCCCACCTCTGAACCTGTGAACCCTGCCAGCGCCATCTCGCTGACACACTGTTCAAAAGTATTTTCTTTTCCCAGATCCGGCAGATCGTCATTTGTCCATGCAATTGGTGCAATTCCTAATTTTACTTTTTCTTTATTAAACATTTTTCTCCTCTTCTATTTCCGAAATCTTGACCGGTCTGTGCTCTTCATATGATTTTCTGGCTGCCAGACCCATTAATACAGGCTTCAGGCCATCCATAACATTTACCGGAGTCTCTTTATTATTTTCAATGGCATCGATAAACGCCCCAATCTCTTTTCCATATGCATCCATATATCTCTCAAGGAAGAAGAACAGGGGCTTTTCACCCGTCACTCCATCCGAGTTTGTAATGACTGCAGATGACTGGCTGTCATTGCCCACTGCTGCCATCCCAACAGATCCAAATACTTCAGCTCTCTGGTCATACCCGTAAACTGCTTTTCTGCAGTTGTCTATCACGGCAATGGCGCCATTTTCCATCTGCAGTGTGATGACAGCTGTGTCCACATCCCCTGCTTCCCCGATTGCCGGGTCTACCAGGTTAGCTCCCTGGACGTATACTTCTGTGGCATCACAGCCTGCCAGAAAACGTACCATGTCAAAATCATGGATAGTCATATCCAGGAACATTCCTCCTGATACCTTTACATAGTCGATGCCGGGCGGCTCCGGGTCCCGGGATGTAATCTTTATGATCTGGGGCCTTCCCACTTTGCCGGCGGCGACAGCGCGCTGCACCGCTTCAAAGTTATGGTCAAACCTTCTGTTAAATCCCACCTGATATTTCAGATTTGTGCCTTCCAGGGCACTGATCACCTCTTTAATCTTTTCCACGTCGTGGTCAATGGGTTTTTCACAGAATACATGCTTTCCTGCCCTGATCGCTTCTAATGAAATGGGTGAATGAGTGTCAGTGGAGGAACAGATTAACACTGCATCGATCTCAGGATCGTTGATGATCTCTGTATAATCTTTAGAAGTGTGTTCCACCCCCATGCTCTTTGCCCACGCTGCAGTCTCCTCACTTAAAAATGGATCTGCCACTGTCTTGATCTGTGCATCCCTGACCCTGGTACTGATACTGGTGATATGTACTCTCCCGATTCTTCCTGCCCCTATAATTCCTACCTTTACCATTTTTCATTCTCCTTATGAACTGGCTATTTTTACAATTCCGCCTTTTTTCCATGCCTCTGTAGTGGCAAATCCGATCTGCGTGGATCTGGTGCCGTCGTAAACCGTCACATCCGGTTTTCTGCCAGTTTCCACACAATCTGCGAACTCCTGCATTTCCAGAAGATACGCTTGGGCAAACCTTTCCGGAAAGCCTCCCACGCATTCTACTACAGCTCCATTTTTGTCATATATCATACACAGGTTCTTTTCCGGCACAGGACTGATTCGCAGAGAGCCTTCCGTGCCGATGATCTCTGTTTCCACATGATAGCCATGGGCCGCAGTCCGTCCCACATGTACAAACCCCAGAGCGCCGTTTTCACAGCGGTACATAGCCGCACCTGTCTCATCATCCCCTGCTTCCCTGAACTCGGGATGCTTGAAAGTAGCGCCTGCCGCATATACCTCCACAGGGTCTGAGCCGAGAAACCATCTCATCAGATCAATATCATGTATAGCCATATCAATAAAGATTCCTCCGCTGGTAGCTGCAAACTTGATGGCCCCCTCTGCGAGAGCTTCCGGGTCAATGCCTGCTGCTTTGACCATATAAGGAGTTCCTATTGCCCCCTCTTCTATTTTCTTCTTTGCATAGGCATATGATGGATCAAATCTTCTCATAAATCCCAGGAAAAATATAAGCTCAGGATGGCGCTCAACTGCTGCCTCTGCGAGCCTGCATTCCTCTACGGTAACTCCCAGAGGTTTATCAGAAAATACATGCTTCCCCGCATCCAGAGCCGCTGCGATCTGCCAGCAGTGCTCACTGCTTGTGGTAACGATGGCTACTGCGTCAATATCTGCCTTTTCCAGCATTTCTCTGTAGTCCGTATATACATCCTCCACACCAAGCTCTTTCCTGGCATAGTCCAGCTCGGCCGGAATAATAGAACATGCTGCCGTCAGCTCTGCATTTGGAATCTTAAATGCTATATTATTTGCATGGACCTTTCCCAGTCTTCCCAATCCGGCAATCCCCACTTTTACCTTTTTCATATGATCTCACCTTCCTTTACTTTACCACAGATTCCTGTATATCTGTTTCACATCTTCTTCAGCTGTTTCCCTCATGGTATTCTGGGGACTCCCGCTGGCCATCGCATCAAATGCCATCTTATCGATCGATTTAAAAAATTCATCCCGGTCAATTCCGTATTCAGCAAGGGTAGGTGTCTCCAGCAGTCTTGTAATATCTTCCACAGCAGCCAGAAATTTCTCACTGGCCTGCCTGTCTGTATCCGTATCAGCTGCCGCTCCGATGGCACGGCCCAGAGCCCCAAACCGCCCGTATGCCCCTTCCAGGGCAAAGCTTAGGCATTCTTTTAAAAGCATGGCATTAGAAAGCCCGTGTGCCACATGGAACAGTGCGCCTATTGGCCGGCTCATACCATGGATGATCGTGACAGAGGAATTATTGAACGCGATCCCTGCTTCCAGGGCAGCTACAGACATCTGAACTCTTGCTTCCTCATCACTGCCGTCCTCAAATGCCGCCGGCAGGTACTTAAAGATCCGTTTCACAGCAGATATGGCAAAAGTATCCGACAATGTCTGGGATTTCCTGGATGTATAAGCCTCCACTGCATGGCAGAGAGCATCCAGTCCGGTAGCTGCTGTGATCTTTGGGGGAGCAGTCATAGTAAACTGAGGATCAATAACTGCCAGAGACGGCATCAGGCACCTGCCCTTAAGCAGCATCTTAATATCCTTTTCTGTATCAGTAATGATCGTAAACTGGGTAGCCTCAGAGCCAGTTCCCGCAGTAGTGGGTATAGCCGCCATAGGGGGCATCTTCACGTCGATCACATTTCCCATATAGTCAGCGATCCTTCCTCCATTTACAGCAAGTGAACCGATCGCCTTCATAGAATCAATGGGGCTGCCGCCTCCCAGGGCCACCAGAAAATCACAGCCCTCCCGCCTGTATATCTCCAACCCCTTCTCAATCATAGTGTCAGTGGGTTCTCCGTTGATCTCCGCATATACGGCATACTCTATTCCCTGGTTTCTGAGGGCTGTCTCTGCCTTGGCGCAGTTGCCCAGCTGGACCATCACTCTGTCTGTTACAATAAGGGCTTTTTTCCCCATCTCTTTTAATGCCTCTTCCGCCATCTCAAGCGCTCCGGCGCCGGATATGATCCTGCCCGGTACAATAAATTCTCTAGCCATAAGTACTCTCCTTACTCTGCGTCATGCAGCCATGTATAGCGTTCATCCTCACACCTGTCTGTCTGCAGCCATGGATTCCCGTCTAAATGACGGATCATCCAGCAGGTATACATCTGAAACCCCGGCGCAGCAGCCTGGGGATGAAGCTCACCTCCCGGTATTGCCGAGAAGCTGCCGTCCGTGCTCTTAAAGACATGGTCACCCACAAAGCTGGCTCCGAATCCCTCCGGCCTGTCAAACTTGAAGTAATATGTCTCTGGCTGCGGATGCCTGTGGGGCAGATAGCCCGACCAGTTACCTCTGTCGTTCAGGACCTCGCCCAGTACCATTTTTGAATATGGAGCAGTCTCATAGTCAAAAATCGTGCTGACCCGCCTCCTGGCCACATCACCAAATTTTCCCTTACAGGAATATACCCAGGGTGCATCTTTTGGCCTGTACAGCTTTGCGGAGAATTCTTTCTTATTTTTTGTACACTGGACAAGGATCTCAGAAGGTGATTCCGCCGTCACACTGACAGAAGTGCCTGTACAGACATGGACACACCACGGACCTTCCGTAAACACATCCTTTCTGTCCGCCTTCTCACGGTTACCCTCCCAGGCAAAAACAATATTCCCTGAAAGGAGAAGTACAGCCATCTCTTCATCCTTTCTCATAAATTCCCTTGTCTCGCCCGCCTCCAGCCGATAGACACGGATGTCCATCATCATATCACTGTATTCATTGTTATATGTTGTTAAAATTTTTTCACCATTCTTATCAAATTCCGGATAACCAAACAATTTTTTCATTCCAGATCCTCCCGGGGAATTATTTTCCTACTACTAACAACAAGCTCAATATCAATACTTTCTCGCCTCACTGCGTCCTGTCATAACGCCCTCACAGGCTTTTCTCACGCCTTCCTTTTCCGAGGTTGTTGCAATGCCCACATTCCACCAGGACTCATAACCGTCCGTCATAGTCTTTGGGATAACCTTCAGATCAAAGAGGCATGCTATACTCTGTTTTCTGGCATCCTCAAGCGCTGCTGTCAGCTCTCCGATGGTCCTGCAGGTATATGATTTCAGACCGTACCCCTCTCCGATTTTGGCATAATCCACGGGAATCAGATCTCCTGACGGCTTCTTCCCATCAGTGTAACGGAATTCTGTTGCAATGCTGCCAATACCATGGTTCATTTCCAGGTTATTGATACATCCAAAGCCGCAATTGTCAAAAATAAGGATATTTACCTTCTTCCTTTCCTGCATAATTGTCATGATCTCACTGTGAAGCATCTGGAAGCTGGAATCTCCCACCACACAATACACCTCATTATCAGGCTCAGCGAACTTCACGCCCAGGGTGGCGGCCACCTCATACCCCATGCAGGAATAGCCGTATTCCGCATGGTAGCCTCCCCTCTTATCTGTCCTCCACATGCGCTGCATACAGCTTGGAAGGGAACCCCCTGCCGTAATGACAATGGCATCCTTGTCAACCGTTCTGTTGATGGCTGCCAGAGCCGCCGTCTGAGTGATCCTGCCGTTTGTCAGCGCCACAAATTCTGGTATCGTCCTTGGGTCCCTCGCCTTGATGATCGGCTCAAAATCTTTGCCGGTATATGTAATGTCCGCCAGGCGGTCCCATTCTCTGTCCCAGGCCTCTTTCGCCGCTTCGATCTCGCCGTCATAAGCTGATACATACCCTCTTTTGCGAAGCTTCTCTGCAAGCGCTTCTATTGTGGCCTTTGCATCCCCCACAGCCTTCACTGCATCCATCTTATATGCATGGAACCTGTTATTATTTATCGTGACAAACTTAACATTTTCATTTCTGAACAGGTGCTTGGAGCTTGTAGTAAAATCAGAAAGCCTTGAACCAACTGCTATTACTACATCTGCGTCCTTTGCAATGACATTTGAGGCCAGTGTGCCGGTCACACCGATGCCGCCTAAGCAATACGGATGGCTGGATCTGCAGGCGCTCTTTCCCGCCTGGCTCTCACCGAACGGAATATGAAATTCTTCACAGAATTTTTCCACAGCTTCTCCGGCTTGTGAGTACTTCACGCCTCCGCCCACGATGAGCAGCGGCTTCTTCGCTGCTGCGATAACCTCCGTGATATCTTCCAGCTCCTCCCAAACTGCCGCGGGCCGGGTAATCCTGTGCACACGCTTCTGAAAGAAATAATCGGGATAGTCATATGATTCACCTTCCACGTCCTGGGGGAGCGCAATACAGCAGGCGCCTGTCTCCACCGGGTCTGTGAGCACACGCATGGCATTTATAAGAGCTGTCATCAGCTGCTCAGGCCGGTTGATCCTGTCCCAGTATTTACATACCGGCTTAAAAGCATCATTTGTGGACACCGCCAGACTGCTGCTCTGCTCCAGCTGCTGCAGTACCGGGTCCGGCTGCCTGGATGCAAAAGTATCTGCCGGAAAGACCAGCAGAGGGATATTATTCACTGTGGCAGTAGCGCAGGCTGTCACCATATTGGCCGCTCCCGGCCCCACTGAGGATGCACATGGAATGATCGACTTCCTGTTATTCTGCTTTGCAAATGCAATCGCTGCATGGCACATACCCTGCTCATTTCTGCCCTGCATGACTCTTAACTGCCCCGGGTCCGTATCCAGCGCTTCTCCCAGCCCCACCGCGATTCCATGGCCAAAAATAGTAAAGAAACCCTCCACAAACTTCGTTTCCACACCATCCATAGATACATACTGATTATCTAAAAACTTTACTACAGCCTGCGCTGTAGTCATTTTCCTTGTCTCTGACATGATGAAACTCCTCTCCGTTTACTGCATTCTTGCGATCATTTCTCCAAACTTCTCTTTTTCCTCTTTAATAAATTCATGTACCTCTTCCGGCCCCGGGAGAGAATCCGAACAATTATTGCTCCTCACCATCATAGATGCCTCCGCCGAGCCAAATTCCAGGCAGTCGATAATTTCCCACCCCTGGTACAGCCCGTACAGGAAGCCGGAACCATAGCCGTCTCCGCCGCCAAAGCCTTTCCGCGCTTCTACAGGGAAGGGCTTTATTGAATATTTCTGCCCGTCACAAGTATAGGCTGCAGATCCCTTCATGCCGTGCTTGATAACCACGATTTTAGCATTATAGCTCTGCCACAGCGCTGCTGATTCCTCATCTGTCATACCAGGCCGTATCAGCTTTTCTGTCAGATCGAATTCCTCCCTTGATCCCATGATGATATCAGCTTCCTTTGCCACCATGGAATAGTAGATGGATATCTCATCACTGTTTTTCCAGTTATATTCTCTGTAGTCAATGTCAAAGATTATCTTTGTATTATTTTTCTTTGCCAGAAGCACTGCCTTTATTGCTGCTTCCCTGGACGGACTCTCCGCCAGCGCAGTTCCGGATATCAGGATGGCCTTTGTACTCTTTATGTAATCTTCATCAATATCATCCACATGCAGCTGAAGATCCGCTATACAGTTTCTGTACATCAGGATACTGCTTTCTTTAGAGGAAAGCATCTCAGTGAAGGTCAGCCCCAATTTCTCGCCGCCTGTGCACTTTGTGATACAGGAAGTGTCGATCCCCCTCTCGTTAAAGTAATCCACCACAAATTCTCCAAACTGGTCATCTGACACTTTACCGATGAATCCGGCCTTAAGACCATGCTTTGTGACGCCCACAGCTATATTGGCCGGAGAACCGCCCAAAAACTTTTCGAACATATGGACCTTCTTCAGCGGTTTAAATTCCTCCTTTACCTGATCGTTATAAGCCGGGTTAAAGTCAATTGCCACACGGCCCAGCAATACAAGATCCCTCTCCCTGTCCTCATCAAACTCCACATACTTCATAAAATTCCCTCCTGATCCCCATTTGGAATTGCGTGCGTTTTATTTATTTTGTGTGCTTTTTTCTTTATCTTTGTGCCTTCATATTATCACACGCACCTGCTATGTGCAAGCACTTTTCCTGCATTTTACCGTTATTTCGCTATTTGCACAATTTTAATCAATCCTTTTGTTGCACTTTCACAACAGATTCCTTTATAATAAGTGCGTGTGTATTTGCGTGCTATTTCTTTTGTGGAGTAAATTTTTTTTAAGACAAAAGCAGCCACACCAGAACCGGACTGTTCTGATATGGCTGCTTTTACTGCATGTTGAAAGCTTCTCTGCACTACAGATTATATTTTGTCTTTATATTGATTTCCGTATACATATACTCTTTCTCCGGCTGTTTCTTAAAACAAAGTATATCCGAGAGAATAGACAATGCCCTGTACCCCTGGTCATATCCCTCCTGGTCGATCAGAAAATCCACAGTCCCCTCACTCAGCGCCCTCACATTCTTTGGAGTCAGGTCATAGATAATCACATAGGGGCGTTTCTTAAGCATCAGTTTATCGAATGCCCTCCTGACGCCGGCCTGTCCGCCAGAGGCCACAAAGATCCCTTCCAGATCCGGAAAGACAGACATAGAATTCACTATGATCTTCTCTACCTCATCTGTCTGGTCAAAGCTGCTCTGCACACCTACAAGCTCCATGGACGGAAAGCTTTTCTTCAGTTCATCCACAAAACCGTCCACCCTGCGGCTGCCGGCGCTGTTGGAAAAATACCCTGTGATCACCAGCACCTTTCCCTGTCCCCGCATCATCATTCCCATAAGGCCCGCCGCAGTCTGCCCGCTCTTCCAGTTATCCAGCCCCACAAAGCAGCACCGCCTCGTCCCCACTATATCCGTATTAAAGGTAACTACGGGAATCTGACCTTCATCCGCCAGCTCATTTAATTTCAGCCGTACACTGTCACTGTCCACCGGCATGATTGCCAGGGCGTCTATGCCCTCTTCCTCCAGCTGCCTGACAGCCTCCAGCTGCTCTGTCTCATCCACAGATGCATTTTCCCTTACAAGAACCTGTATTCCCCTGTCCGACAGCTTCTTTGCCGCTTCCCTGATCCCCCGGTTTACCTCCAGCATAAAGGAAGACTGAGAAAGCTGGGTCACAACACCAATCCTCTTCTCCTGTCCTGTCCCTGCATTTCCGCCTGAGGCTTTCTTCCTGTGCTTTGGCACATACCCGATCTCTTCGGCTATTTTTTCAATTTTTTCCGCCACCTCCGGGTTGATCCTCCCCCGGTTATTCAGAGCTCTGTCCACCGTTCCGCGCGACACTCCTGCCAGCTGGGCAATCTGCTGTATCGTTCCCGCCATAATCCGCCTCCGTAATCCTGTTACTGCACGCAAAGCACATGTCTTTATTAATAATGCACGCTTTTTAACATTATATCCTCACAGGCCGTTTTTTACAAGCTCATTTTAAAAAAGAAATCGTGCAAAATACGTGTAAAAACATTTTGTGGGACATTGTCCCGTGAGTCCTGTCTTGTCAGATTTTAATCTGTAGGTTATAATGTCGTTAGACATTATAATGTGCCGCAGCAAAACAGAGTACACATAAACTTAAAGCCCGGCAGATTAAAATATTATATTCACAGGAGGGAATTTACATATTGAAAAAATACATATGGTTATTTGCTGCCAATGTCATACTCGCAGTCATTGCAGTCATTCTGTACTCGCCCGGCCTTGTAGCGCTCAGACCGTCCGATCCCGGTATTTTCAGAGCCGGTATGTCCATCATAGCAGGTATTGCACTCGTCGCCGGATTTTTATTTGTGAACGTGCGCAGTTTGGCAAAACCAAAACAGATACTTGTGAGCAGGGACGAAGTTGCCAGCCTGGAAGATGCCAGGGCCATCCTGCGCCGCCATCAGGACAGCAAATATTTTGGAAACATTGCTAAAACTGCTGCCGGACAGCTGGAGCGTGTTATGAAATCACGTCAGAAGCTGTCAGACCTGATTGAACGGAAATTCACAAAAGGAACTATGAGCTGGGAGAAGTTCTACGGCATAGTCAAAGCCGCTGAGGACTCTGCAATAAAAAATGTTGTCACTATGGCTAACAGGATGAGCATCTTTGATGAAAATGAATACGCCAGACTGCAGCATTACAAAGAAGATGATATACCCGACGATATCCAGGAAGAACAGCTGCAGTTGTATCAGGATAATTATGAATCTGTGAAATCTGTTATCGCATTAAATGAAAGGATACTGCTTAAGCTGGATGCTCTGGCAATTGAACTGTCCTCTTTTGAAACTAGTGAAAATGAGGAAATGAACAGTGAAATACTAGTTGAAATAGAAAAACTGATTGAAGAAACAAAGTATTATCAGTAGGCAGAAATGTATAGAATGCACCTGAAGGCCGGCCGCGCCGGTATATAAAAATATCAGGTTCATTCAGGAACGGAGGAAAGTATGGATAAGAAAAAGATTGGGATACTTGCGGCCTGTGCTGCTGCTGTCTGTATCATTGTGTTTGGGGGAATCTACCTGACCAGAAACATTGGGAAATCAGATAAAGTGATTTCTGAAGAAAAAGCTTCCAGCAAACTGACAAAGCTGGTAAATAATATTAGTCCTTCAACCGCAGAGCCTGTCAAATCACCAGTGGAGTATGATGCCGTTGAGGATGAGGCCAGTGAACTGCCGGATATTGAGACATGTGATATCACTGCCAAAGCGACCACCCAGCTCTATGCAGAGATCTACTCCTCGCCCGAAAAGGCCGGGACAGGTACAGACGGCTGGCTGTGCGAAATGGCAGATGAATTTAACCGTCAGGGTTACTCAGTAAACGGCCAGAAGATATCTGTCCAGATACGTAAGGTGAACAGCGGGCAGGCTCTTGATTATATCGCTTCAGGCAAGGCAGTTCCTGACGGCCTCTCACCCTCCAATATGCTCTGGGTGGATATGCTGAATTCCAGAGGAGTAAAGACCGAAACAATTTCTGAGAGTATGGTGGGAAATGTAGCCGGCATACTGCTCTCAGAAGAAACTAACAAGAAAATAATGGAGAAATACGGCACTGTAGACTTAAAAGCTATCACTGAAGCCACTGAAGCCGGTGAATTTGCCATGGGATATACGAACCCCTTTGCCAGCAGCGCGGGCCTGAATTTTCTGATCTGTACTTTGGAACGCTATGACTTAAAGAACCCTCTTTCTGATACGGCTGTACAGGGCTTCCAGAAGTTTCAGAAGAATGTGCCTTTCGTCGCACTGACAACCATGCAGATGCGTGATGCTGCTGAGAAGGGCTCTCTTGATGGCTTTATACTGGAATACCAGTCTTATATTAATGATGCAGTCCTGTCAAAAAATTATAAGTTTACTCCTTTCGGTTACCGTCACGATAATCCCCTGGTAGCTGTAGGCGAGATCAGTCAGGACAAAAAAGAAGTCCTGAAAAAATTTGCCGAGTACTGTGCAACAGAAGAAGCTGTAAAACGTGCTTCAGACTATGGTTTTAACGGTATGCCTGACTATGTTCCTGAATATGAGAACGTCTCAGGGGATATCCTGATCGCTGCCCAGAAGCTTTACAAGACAAATAAGGATACAGGAAGGCCGGTAATCGGCGTGTTTGTTACAGACGTTTCCGGAAGTATGGACGGCTCGCCCCTGAGGGCTCTTCAGGATTCCCTGATAAACAGCATGAAATATATCAATTCAGATAATTATATAGGACTTGTAAGTTATTCCAATGATGTCACAATTGAATTGCCCATAGGTAAATTTGATTTAAACCAGCAGTCACTTTTTAAAGGCGCCGTAGAAAATCTCTATGCCAACGGCGGAACCGCTACCTTTGACGGAATCTGTGTAGCTATGGATATGATCAATAAAGCTATGGAACAATACCCGGATGCCAAGCCCATGCTGTTCGTTTTAAGTGACGGTGAAACAAATTCAGGCTGCAGCCTGAATGATATCCGTGATATCCTGAGCAGCCTCAAAATTCCTGTCTATACGATTGGATACAATGCAGACCTGGAAGCCCTGCAAAACATCAGTGCTGTAAACGAGGCTGCAAGCATCGACGCATCTACTGACGATGTCGTATATCAGCTTAAGAACTTATTCAATGCCAGCATGTAAAAAGATGGAGTCCGCTATACTGCGGCAGAACGGAGGAAAATATGAGCGGTTTTTCATTAGACCTGCCTAAACCTGAGGAGATCAAAGAAGAAGTTGTAAAAGAACTCATGCCAACTGAACAGGAAAAGACGGTGATCAAAGATGCTGTGAAAGAAAAAGCAGATATGATCATGGCCGTGGATCTTGATTCATTAACGGAGCGGCGTGAATTTGTCCAGGTAGTCGAAACTTTTGGCGCTGATATCATCAAACAGTCAGAATCTAAAAACAGTATCCTGCAAAAGAGGATCGGTGACTTTAGCAAAGCAGGCGGCGAATCCGGCGAGGTGGCAAAAGGCCTGGCTGATCTTTCAATAAAAATGAAGGATCTGGATCCATCGGGTCTGGACTTTACAAAGACAGGAGTACTAGGAAAATTTTTCAATCCTATAAGGCGCTATTTTGAACGTTATAAAACAGCTGACGCTGAAATCGCTGAAATCGTCAAGTCCCTTGATAAGGGCAAGGCAATCCTTAAGAACGACAATACAACACTTGAAATTGAGCAGGCTAATATGAGAGATTTGACAAAACAGCTTACCCAGAAAATAGAACTGGGTGCACAGCTGGACAGCTACCTTACAAATTCAGTTGAAAACGCCAAGGCTGCGGGTACAGACCCTGAGCGTATCAAGTTTATAGAAGAGGAAATCATATTCCCCCTGCGCCAGCGTCTGATAGATTTCCAGCAGCTTCTGGCGGTAAACCAGCAGGGCATCATCGCCATGGAAGTAATACGCAAAAATAATCTGGAGCTGATAAGAGCTGTAGACCGTGCAAAAACCGTGACTGTTTCTGCTCTGCGTGTGGCTGTAACAGTGGCCGGCGCTCTGTATAATCAGAAAATTGTGCTGGAAAAAGTACAGATGCTGAATGAAACTACAAATAACATGATCACCGCTACTTCCAGAATGCTGAAGGAACAGGGTGTGGCAATCCAGAAAGAGGCAATTGAAGCCAGCATTTCGCCAGATACTCTGATACAGGCATTCTCAGATACATTGTCTGCCCTGGATGATATCAATGCCTACAAAACAAAAGCACTGCCCCAGATGGTCCAGACGATCCAGGAGTTCCGGACTATCGCAGAGGAAGGTGAAAAACAGCTGCAGAAGCTGGAAAAGGGAAAATCCTTCTCCCTTTAATTTTCATTTATCTGCTTTCTAAATAAAACAGCACCGGACTCTGACAGAGGTTTTACCTCCTTTCAGAGTTCAGTGCTGCAGCTGTATCAGACTTCCAGGCACATTCTCATTTCTCTTAACGGATCTTTTTCCATCTTCCACTGCTCACCGATCACCATAGTCCACTTCTCTTCCTGTGTAAACGGTTTCCACTCCAGCCCCTCAGCAGACGGAACTCCGTCTCTGATAAACGCTGCCCAGGCATGAGCCATTTTTCTGGATAATTCCTCACTGTCAGGATACAGCACTATCCTCATCTGCAGCGGCAGGTCCGCCGTATGCCAGGAATATCTTTGCCCCTCTATTCCCGGATGCGGGCTGTCACAGGAGACTATATAGCTGTATACGGCAGCCTTCTGCCCGGCCTTTTTCATTGCCTGGTAATACGCACCGCCCCCAAGCATACTGGCCTGAGAACATATTTTAGCAAAAAGATGTGCCGGGCTGCTCTGATCCTTATCAAGTTCCCGAAACCTGCTGATGATTCTCCCCCAATCTTCTCTGTTGATTTGATATAGAGGTTCTTCTATCGTTATTTCAGCCAATGACTTGTCCATATTTTCCCATGTCATATTCTCCAGCAGTTCCGGCTCCAGGAAAATTGCCAGTTCATCCTCTGACGCTCCCACAAGCAGAGGGATATTCTCTGCACCTTCAGGCGCCGTATATCCCTGACCGGCCTCTATGTGGATTCCATCTGCCACAGGCTGGAATTCCATTGCCCCCATATTCCCTGATTCTTTCATTGCCCAAAGCAGCTCCTCCGTAGTCTTATCCTCCAGAAGCCCCGGCCTGTCTCCGGGTATCCCCAGTTTTTCCAGCAGCTTCAGGGCCTGAAGTGTTCCTTCCTCCCTGGACCTGCACCCCACAGGCATTGAACCGCTCTCCACTATAGCTGCCCGGAACAGATCCCCAGCTTCCTTCATTGCCAGCAGCGTGCTCACTTTAGCCCCGCCGCCTGATTCTCCCATGATTGTAACACGTTCTGGATCTCCGCCAAAATTTCCAATATTCTTCTGTACCCACTTAAGTGCCAGGATAAGATCCAGCATCCCTGCTGCACCAGAATCAGCATATTTAGGATCCAATTCCCCAAGATACAGATATCCGAACAGATTCAGACGGTGATTGACGCCCACTATTACTAGATCTTCTTCCCGCACCCACCGGTCAGCGCCCAGTACCAGCGTGCCCGATCCGGTGGAAAAGCCGCCCCCGTGGATATAGACCACGACAGGCCGTCTTTTGTCATCACAGCCCGGCGTCACCACATTGAGCACAAGACAATTTTCATTCTGCTCTTCCCCCGCAACGCCGAACTTTTCCGGATGACCGCCGCTGAAATATTCACCAAGCTCACGGCTTCCAGAAATGCTGCATCCGAATTGAGGCGCATAAAAGCCGTTCCTTGTACAGTCTCTGACGCCCTCCCAATTTACGGCCGGGCGCGGCGCCTGAAAGCGCCTGCTGCCGGTACAGTCATCCCCGTACGGGATACCCCTGAATATTGAGATACCCTCCCTTATTTCTCCCTTTACTTTCCCGCAGTCTGTTTCTGCCACAGGACTTTCTGTTTCCGCACTGGCTGCACATACCGTTTTCTCTTTTCCAGCCATGTCATATTTTTGCTCCATTTTACCCTCCTGCTTTTTGATTTGAAAATCTGGCTATGTGCAGACAGCAGCATGGGCGCCACAGTTTTATTTTTATAAAAACAGGACTGCCGCAAACCGCAACAGTCCCATTTTTACTCGTATATTATTCACACATCCCTGACTAACACAAAATACACTTTTGCTTTTCCAATCAGATTACAGACCGGATCAGAACTTTGTGCTGAACAAGTCAGATACGAAATTCCAGTATGCTTCCCCGTCAACATCATAAACTACAGTACATGTGGCTGATTTCGCCGGTCCAGTTCCTTCAGCCCAGGCTACTGACTCACCATATGAATAACCCATGTCAGTCACCATAGCGATATCGCGGACATCAGTCTTTGAGATCAGATCCGGGCAAAGGAAAATACCAGGAACCTGAGCATCCCAGAGTTTCTGTCTGCGGTCCGGCTCGTCAACGAATTTCGGATATGCATATTCTTCTACAAGCTTATTGTATACACTGTCACCAGATTCAATAATATGTTCTACTTTATCTTTTGTCAGTACCTGATTATAGGAAATATCATGCGGCACTACTACCTGTTTCGGGAATCCGGCTTTCAGGCAGATCTCTACAGCTGCCGGATCATAATACCAGTTTCTCTCTGCACACGGAGTATCATTTCCAGGCACATCGATTGCGCCGCCCATGTAATAGATACCTGCAGTCTTTCCTGCAAATTCAGGATCACTCTGAACTGCCATTGCCACATTTGTACATGCTCCCACAGCTATGATCGTTACCTTGCCAGGATTAGCATTTACCTGGTCAACCATAAACTTCCAGGCAGAGTCCTCCTGAGGCTTAAGAGTACTGTATCCCCAGTCCTCATTTTCAAGATCCCCCAGATTATCATAGGAAATACTGTCTCCATAAGTCAGCACTTTTTCCATACTCTTAATGCGTTTTAAACCATTTGCTTCTATTGTGGCATCGTCATTAAGGCCCATGATCGGAATATCTGTGCCCATATACACCGGGATATCGTCGCGCCCTGTGGCTTCAAGCTGATTTAAGATAGCAGTTGTTCCCTCTGCAATTGTTACATTTCCGCCGACAGATGTAACGCCCAGCAAATCAAGCCAGCCCGCAGCATCAGCCTGGAGCAGCATAAACAGCGCATAGGTGTCATCGCCAAAATATCCCATATCAGTATCAAAAATAACCTTATTGTCTTCTGCATTTGTAACGATCTTATAATCGTCCAAAGCCGCTAATGACGTCATAGGTGTGAGCATGGTCCCTGCCATTCCTGCCGCGAGAAACATTGATAACATTTTTTTCATAAACTTTACCTTCTTCCTTTTGTTTTTTATTTATTTTCACATCTGATGCAGCTCTTCGCCCTGCCGGACAGCTTGGCCAATTCTTTCCGGCCCTGGTTTTGTGCCACATCAACTGCTCAAATCCCTCACTGGTGAAAGTGCTAAGTTTATGATGATTATATGATATTCCCCTGCATTAATCTGTGACAGGAATCACACAGATTATAATTCTAGTCAACTGTTCTCAGGATGCCTGGCATTCCCCCTTTCTTTCTACTTATCCAAGCTTCTGCTCCTGCCTGACTGCTGTTCCAAATATTCTGACGGACTGATTCCCAGTGCGGAGTGGAAGACACGGCTGAAATAAAACTGATCCGTATATCCCACCCTCTCTGCCGCATCCTTCACCAGGATCTCCGGATTTTCATTCATGATACTCCTGGCTTTTTCCATCCGTATTCTTGTAAGACAGACAGAAAACGGGGAATTTCCATATTTGTGGAACATTTTGCTCAGAGTTGTCTGAGACATGGCAAACTGTCTGCAAATCAACTGGGCAGATATGCTTTCTCCCAGATGCTCATCCAGATATTGAAGGATTTCTTCATACTCTTCTTTTCGCCTGTCACCTGCCGTTTTAAGCTCTCCTCCGGGTATAAGCAGCATCTGTATATTTTTTGCTACCTCTTCCATAGAGACAGCTTCTGAAAAAATATCATCCAGCACGAATTCGTTGAATTCCAGGAGATTTCCCTTAGAATAGAGATGCCCAAAGAGATAGTGTATCTTCTCCTCAACCCAGACCTGAGGGCGTACTTCTGCCTCCCACTTCCCAAAAAGCCTCTTTATCTCCCCCTCTATCCCATGTGCTGACTTTTTCCTCACATAATATTCCAGCATGCTGAAATCTTCCTGTCCGGGTCTGAGGGACGGACAGCCTGCGCTCTGCCCGGCTGTCACGATCTGGTCTTTACCTATTACGATACTCTCATCCAGCTTCCTGTATAATTCTCCCAATATGCCCGGCAGCCCCTCTGGCTGAAATGGCTCTTCCCTGACTACCGCAGTATAAAAAGCCCCTTCCTCCTTCACCCTGGCATATACCTTTGCAAAATAATCTACAAAGCTCTCCCCATTCAAAAGGTTTTCGGGGCAAAGATACAGTGCCTCCATTTCATCTCTCCCATAGATGATGATCTTTTCCTGTGGCATGGAATACAGATCTGCTGAATACCCCTTGCTGAATCTTGAGGGCAGCCCATTTTTCCTGTAGATGGCTGCATAATACAGATCTTCTGGAAAAAGGCGCCGTATTTCCTGCACGCCTGTATTTCCTGTTCCCCCGGAGGCTTTTTTCAAAAAACTGTTTCTTTTCTCATAATACAATTCATCCAGTCTCTGCCGCAGGCTTTCCATCAGCTGCTCTATATCAGATGGCCTGACAGGCTTTAGAATATATTCGCATACCCCGGACTGTATCGCACCTTTGGCATACTCGAAATCACTGTACCCGCTAACAATCACGGAAAGTATTTCCGGCCAGCGTTTTTTCACTTCAGAGACAAGCTCAATCCCGTTCATCAGCGGCATCATGACATCAGATATAATCACATCAGGCTGCTCCTCCTCCGCCTTCTGAAGCGCAATCTGCCCATTCCGCGCCGTATCTGCCACCTTAAAATCAGGACACCTGTTTCTTATGATATTGCAGATATGCTTTAAGGAAGCCGGCTCATCATCAACAACTAATACCTGGTACATGATATCCCTCCCTGCTGCCTCACTCCTATAGCCACTTCAACCCCTTCTGCAAGTGTCCGGATTTCCATAAAGAAATCTTCTCCATAAATCTGATATAGCCTGGCATACGTATTGACAAGTCCCATACCGCCTATCCCCATTTCCACATGACTCCGTTTTTCAGAAAGTGCCTCGCGTATTTCCCCGCACCGCGCATATATTTCCTGTATTTTCTCTTTAGACATCCCCGTTCCGTTGTCTCTTATTTGTATGATCCAGCCATCCGGCCTCCGGCTGCCGCAGACACAGATCCGTTTTATCCTGTCCACATCCTGATAGCCATGGGCGACTGAATTTTCCACTATCTGCTGCAGGACCATCTTGGGGATTTCCAGCCCATACAACGGCTCCTCTATATTAATTCTATACTCCAGCATATCCTCATACCTGAATTTTAAAAGTGTCAGATAGAGCCTGAGGTAGTGGACTTCTTCTTCCAGCCTTGCCCGTTTTTCCTTAACATCAGTGGAATAACGGAGCATCTGAGCCAGATCCGAACAAATATCACAGATCACTTCATCATCCGCCTCAGCTCCCCTGCTGGAAATCACATTCAATACATTAAACAGGAAATGAGGATTTACCTGGGCCTGAAGCAGATCAAACTGTGCTTTCTGCTGAAGTTCTGAAAGAAGCCGTTCTTTTCTTATACTCTGTTCCAGTTTCCGAAGGACATGGATATAAGCATCATAAAGCTTTCCTATTTCCTTATCGGCAATCACAACCTGCTCCGAAACCTTCATATTTTCTATATCCGTCTGCTCCATCTGCTGTTTCAGCTGGCGGATAGGTTTGACCATATGGCGTGACATAAAGCAGATGCAGGCAAATAAACCTGTTCCCATTAAAATTACGATCATCGCTGTAAATGGAAACGCCTTTTTCATAGCCTCTCTCGACACTAAAGTATGGTCTGCGATCACCACACGCAGCTGGTTGCTCTGTATCTGGCTGACCGCCGTAAGCTCTCCCGTGCTGTTCATACGGCGCGTTCCTGGCCCTTCACTCTCCTCCTGTACAGCCTCAAGGATTTCTGCCATTTCCGGCACATTCTTGCTGCTGCTGTAGAGCAGCTTCTCACCCTGAAGCACATAGAGGCTCCACTTGTCATTTCCTGGAACAAAAAGTCCGTCTAATGCCTCAACTTCTTTCTGAACCTCCAGATATCCCAGGTTCTCCCCAAGTATTTCCTTCACTGCTGATATGACCAGCCGTCCGTTCTCTTTATCCCAATCATCCTGATGCATCCCAAGAAGTACATATTTTCCTCTCTTACCTGAAAGCTCATCCAGCCATCCTATTCCATTTATGTCCATCTGCGCATCCACGGGATTATATTTATAATTTGTCCCGCTGATCACAGTCCCGTTCTGCATAAAGAGAACCACCCTGTTAAAACTCTTTTTGTAGTAATCAGCGTTCAGCAGTGCCCTTAAAGTCCGTCTTGCCTCCGTGTAATAATATGTTTTATCTTTCTTGCTGTTCCCTTCATGTGATAAGATCTGGATCGCCTTCAGAGCCTCCTGGTTGGAAAGAATCTGTGATATGACCTCTTCCATCTGTCCTACTGTATAGGCAAACTGCTGAGCATAGTTGTCCGCCGCCGTCTGCAGATTGTTCTTTTCTGTTTCTATATAATTATTTTTAAGAGTCGTATAATAAATAAACCCAAAAATTACTGATGCTGCTAAAATCAAAGCGGAAAACGCCATAACCATTCTTTTCTGAAAATTCATAACAGACCTCTTCCTCTGCTGTCAGCACACTTCAGCCCTTTACCGCACCTGCCACCATTCCGTCCACGATCCGTTTGTTAAAGAAAAGGAAGAGGATCAGCATGGGAACTGTAATTAGAATCACATCTGCAAAGAGCAGATTATAAGAACTCTGATATTTTCCCATAAAATTATATATAGTCAGCTGCACTGTCACATTTTCTCTTCCCGGCAGAAAATAGAGAGGATTAGTAAAATCGTTAAATATTGTCACTGCATCTAATATTATAACGGTTGCCGTTATGGGTTTCAATAAAGGAAAAATAATTTTCCCGAACAGCCGCATGGGTGAGCAGCCGTCAATAAAGCCTGCTTCCTCCAGTTCTGTTGGAATATTAGACATATATCCTATATACAGCATGACAGTAAAGGGAATGCTTAAAGCTGCCTCTACCAGGATCATGCCTGTCATAGTCTTGTAAATGCCAAGTTTTTGAAGGACCCAGATAGTGGGCAGGATAGCTGCCGGCATCATCAGCCCTGTCATAACAAGCTTATTTAAAATCCCTGACAGCCTGTCATGTCTTCTCTGGAGAAAATATCCTCCCATAGAGCAGACTACGATCAGAAGGGCAACCGATATGCCCGCCAGCAAAATAGAATTTTTAAAGGCTCTTAAAATCTGATAGTCGTTTTCCTGAAACACCTGTATATAATTTTCCAGATGAATCTCCGAGGGCAGGCTAAGACTTAGAAGATTAGCTTCTTTTCTGTCTTTTAAGGACGTCAGAAGCATAAAGATGAAGGGGATGATAAAAATCAAAACTGTCATAAGACAGCCAATTATATCTCCCATCAGATACTTAATCTGTCTCTTTTTCACTCTATACCTCCTTTTTCCAGTTCAACAATTTCTGCAGAGGAAATATCAAAACAGCTATTATCAAAAATAAAACAACATTTCCTGCTGTAGACAGCCCGTAAAAACCCGCTGCGTATTGTTTATATACTATTGATGCCATATTGTCAGTCGCATATCCCGGACCGCCGCCTGTCATAGCCCACATCAGATCAAAATTTCTGAAGCTGCCTATGACGGACAGCAGGATTACCGTGTTAATCGATGAACGGCAAAGCGGGACAGTAATGTGCACAAGACGCGCCCAACCATTTGCTCCATCAATGGCCGCAGCTTCATAGTAATCTGTATCAATTGAAGTAATCCCGGCAACATAGATAACAGTCGCTATGCTCAGCCCCTTCCACAGCAGGACCAGGATTACTGAGAACAGGGCGGTTTTCGTGTCTCCCAGAAAATTGATCCTTGTTCCTCCCAAAAATTCAATCAGCTTATTAATGATTCCTTTTGTAGGATGCATCATAGCTGTAAAAGTAATTCCCACTGCAATGGCAGAGACTAGATTTGGAAAAAAGACTGCCGAGCGGATAAAGTTTTTCGTCCTGATCCTGCTTGTCAGAAATGCTGCCAGCATAAAAGCCAGCACTGTGATCCCCCCTGAGCCCAGCAATGCATAAATAAGAGTATTTTTTACACCTGTCCAGAGAGACTTTGTAGTAAAAAATGTTATATAATTTTTCAGCCCGCAGAACTTAGCCGAATCAAAATTCCAGACTGTCATGCTGAAGTAAAGCGATATCACCATTGGTACCAGAAAAAATGCAGTAAATACAATAATGAGCGGAATCACAAAACCGACATGGTAAATTTTATTTTTTCTCATCTTCTTACCTCATTAAAAGCGGTCAGCCCGCAGAAGCGGGCCGCCCTTTTATCTTTTCTATTCCCATTCTAGACCCAACTGGATAGCGCTGGACTCCAGATTCTGGTCATATGCCGCTGCTGCCTCTTCTGCCGTGATCTCTCCCATTGTCACCTGCTGAATCAGGGCAATCGCTTCTGTTCCTTCCAGAGGAGATGAGAATTCCAATGCAGGCCAGGTTTTACCCTCATCAAAATAAGCCTGCATGTCATCCTTTACAGCCGGATAAGTGTTCTTTGGCATCTCGTATTCTTTAATACAATAAGGTCCGTCAGGAGGAATCTGCTCTGAATACAGATCTAAAGCTTCATCTGATATGTAGAACTTCATAAATGCCTCTGCCGCAGCTGCATTTTCTGAGTCCTTATTCGCATAAATAGCGCCTGGCATCCATACAGTAAGGCCATGATCATCCGGATCATCACCCGGTATGCCAAATGCACCGATATTGCTGACTGCTTCCTCTCCGTAGAGGGAATAGATATTGGAAAGTACCTGTGTCAGTATGATCCAGTGTGCCCCCTCACCGTTTGCAAATCTGTCGCAGGCATCACTATAGCCTGTGGACATATAATCTTCATTCAGATATTCCGCTATATCACCACATTTCTGAAAGCTCTTAACTCCCGCAGGCGTAGCAGCCCATTTAGCCTTACCTGCCGTAAGTTCCTCAGCAAAATCAGGGTTTTCTGCATGTACATTATAATAATCTCCGAAATTTGTCACAATGCCAGGCCATCCATCCCCAAAAGCTCCTAAAACAGGCGTCTGCCCTGACTCCTTTATCACCTTGCAGTTCTCCAGAAACTCATCCC
This sequence comes from Murimonas intestini, assembly GCF_024622195.1. Taxonomy (NCBI): domain Bacteria; kingdom Bacillati; phylum Bacillota; class Clostridia; order Lachnospirales; family Lachnospiraceae; genus Murimonas; species Murimonas intestini. The sequence continues at coordinate 1,923 of NZ_JANKBI010000015.1, read as the reverse complement.
ATGTATGGGGAATCTCCAGATTCAATTCTTTATATATTTCCTTATTATATAAGATACATCCTGCCTGGGATGATGAGAATGGGACACCGTATACAGCCCCATCTGCTGACACCGTTTCCAAAAATGTCTCATCCAGCCTATCTACCAATTCCTTATCGTTTGAAATATCCACAAAATACTGAGATGGATTCAGCTGTTTAAACAGCGCTCCCGAATTGTAGAGCAGTAAATCATCCATATCACCTGATGCCAGCCTTGTCCTTACAAGATTATTGTAGTCCTCACCTCCTGAACCAGTGATATCCAACTCGATCTTAAAGCCAAATTTTTCTTCAGCTGCAGTAATTACCGCATTCAACCCGTCAAGAACATTCTCATTTGTTGTCATAAGATCAAGTGTTATTCCTGAAAATTCCTTTTCTCCCTCAGATGCATTTACTGTTACTGATCCCATACCAGCCGCTACACTTCCTGTAAATAATACTGCCGCTGTTAAACCCGCCATAAACCTTTTCTTCATCGTGTTCCCTCCCGTTTTTTATTATATTGATATTTTAACGGAGAACAGCCAGAACTGACATAGAGAATTTCACTTTTGGGGATGGAAAAATCCACTTTATTACACCCTGTTTTCTAGTTTTCTGTAGCCAGTCTCAAAATCTACCTCGTTCATAACGGGTCTGCCTTCACAGAATGCTCTCAGATTTTTAACTGCTATCTGGACCACATTCTCACAAACCGCCTCCATATGAGATATACCAGAGATATGGGGCGTTATTATGAGATTAGGCGCCGTCCAAAGGGGAGATTCTGATGGAAGCGGCTCTTCTTCTGCCACATCCAGGCAGGCGCCCCCAAGCGTACCATCCTCCAGGGCTTTACAAAGTACTTCTGTTGATATGAGGCTGCCTCTGCCCACATTGATCAGTACAGCCCCCCTTTTAATATTATGCATCCTTTTCTCATCAAACAGATGATACGTTCCGGGGATTCCCGGGAGAGTACACGCTATGATATCTGCCCGCCGCAGTTCCTCATCCAATGCGTCCATAGTATACACCGCTTCAGTGTAATCCGGTTTCGCAGCCGCATTATGCCTGCGTATTCCCACTACTGTACTTCCAAGTGCACTCATTTTCCTGGCAAACTCGCTGCCGATGTCTCCCATTCCCACCACCAGTGTGCGGCTGCCGCTGATTGTCCGGGCATCGCCCTCATACTCCCACAGATGTCTCTTCATATTTTCTATATAAATCCCCAGATTTCCATATAAAAGAAGAAGCATCCCCAGCATGTGTTCAGAGATAACAGGCCCATAAGCGCCTGAAGCGTTTGCCAATATTGCTCCGGGCCGCAGAACTCCGGGCTTTGTATAGCCCTCTGACCCTGCGCTGCTCAATTGCATAAATTCCAGCTTACAAGCATGATGCATCACTTTGGGTGATACACTACCTATTATAATATTTGCCTCTGCAATCTTGTCAATTGGCGCCCTTTCTCCTTCTGTATAATAAAAATGCAGATCTGGAGAAATCTCCTCCAGCATTTGTTTATGTTCATCTTTAAGCGGCAGAATAACTAACACATTTTTCATTTAGTCCTCCTTTTCATGAAAAAAAATCCGTAAACACATTTGTCTACGGATCTTTAACGACTCCCCGAGTTGGGCTCGAACCAACAACCCTTCGGTTAACAGCCGAATGCTCTGCCATTGAGCTATCGAGGATTATTCAATTTTGAAAGTTTGCACCTTCAAAACCACACACAGTACTGATTCATTTCCATCCGTTTTCTTCTGCCTAAACCTTTATGGATAAGCCTTCGACCTATTAGTATTGGTCAGCTACACGCATTGCTGCGCTTCCACCTCCAACCTATCTACCTCGTCGTCTTCAAGGGGTCTTACCGCTTTCGCGGGGGATA